>JAFZKR010000088.1 GCA_017551845.1 Bacteroidaceae bacterium | reverse complement strand
GGCCGAGCCTATGATGTTGACGTTCTTCGTATTGCTGTTGCTGTCATCATCAAGCAGGGTCAGTACGTTCTCCGTCCATTTGGCGAACAGTTCTATGTTGGCGCCAATTACTGTGGTGAGGTCCTGGACGCTCTGGCCGTCTGTGTAAACTACCTCGCCGCCAGCCGAGGTTGCCCAGCCTGCAAAGATGTAGCCCGTACGGGTGTAGGTGTTGGCAGTCAGGTCCTGTGCCACGCCGAAGTTGAAGGTCTGCATGGCCATTGCGTCGCCCGAGCCGCCGTTGGCGTTAAAGCTCACGGTGTAGCTTTTTCGGAGGAGCATCACCGTCAGATCGAGACCGGCATAGTTCTCAGAACCATCCGAATAAAAGTATAGCTTCATGCTCCTGTTGGTGCTCGTGACGGTGTTGATAGCGGTCTCGATGCTGACGTTGCTGCTGCTAATTCTGTCGAGCAGTATGGTGCATGTGTTGTCGTTTCCGTCATAGACGGTAAGATAGTCATTCTCTTCTTCTATCGATATGTTGCCCGAAAGCTGGAGCACATAGCCCTCTGGGGCAATCAGCTCGAGGGTGCCGTCGCAGTTGTCGCTGTATCTGCCAAAGTAGTCTTCGGCGGAGCCGCCGTCATCATACACCTTGAACGACTGTACGCCAGAGGGGATGGTGACAGTCTTTGAGCCCGTTGTGGGCATGTTGATGTAGAGTCCGCCAGAGGCAGTCAGTGTGTTGGTGAACTTCGGAGTGACAGTGACGGCTGATGCGTGCATGGTGAATGTGGCGGTGGTGGCATCATTGTACCACAGCATGTCTGTCACAGCCATGCTGTACTTGTCGGCATCGACAACGGTAAGGTCGTTGAGCACATAGCCGCTCTCAGGCGATGCGGTCAGGGTGACGGTCTGGTTTGCCTTGGCCGTTGTCACAGCGTCCCCCCCGACGCTGGCGGCAACAGAACCGCCCGTTGTTGAGTTCACGGTGATATTGTAATCCGTATTGGGATTGACGAGCGTCACCGTCAGGTCGAGACCCCATGAGGGAGTATCGCTCGGGTCCGTATAGTAGTAGAGCGTCATGCTCCGACCGGTGCTGACGGTGATGACTTTCTGGTCGCCGTTTACCTGGTCGAGCAGTTTGGTGCCAGTGTTGTCGCTGCCGTCATAGACGGTCAGATAGTCCTCAGTATACGTACCGATGTGGCCCGACAACTGGAGCAGATAACCCTCGGGGGCAATCAGCACGAGGGTGCCGTCACAGTTGTTGCTGGACAAGTTGCTGCCACCGCCGTCGTCAAATACTAAGAACGACTGTACGCCCGAGGGGATGATGGCTGTCTTGGTGCCCGTCGTGGGCATGTAGATGTAGAGCCCGTTGGCAATAGGCATTGTATTGTTAATGAACTTCGGAGTGACGGTGACATCCGATGCGGGCATGTTGAATGTGACTTGATTGTTGGAGTACCAACCACCCGTCACACCGACGGTATTGTTTGTAGCATCCACCACATTGATTTGGCTGAGCATATAGCCGTTCTCAGGCGATGCGGTCAGGGTGACGGTCTGGTTTGCCTGGGCCGTTGTCACATTCTCTCCCCCGATGCTGGCGGCAACAGAACCGCCCGTTGCTGTGCATACGGTGATATTGAAATCATTACTGGTATTGATGAGCGTTACCGTCAGGTCGAGACCAGCGTAGTTTATATGATAATCTGATAAGAAATAGAGCGTCATGCTCCGGCCGGTGCTCGTGACGGTGTTGATGACGGTCTCGCCGTCTTCAGGTTCGCCAACGTGGTCGAGCAGTTTGGTGCCGGTGTCGTCGCTGCCGTCATAGACGGTCAGATAGTCATAATAATAAGTTATAATGCTGCCCGAAAGCCGGAGCACATAGCCCTCGGGGGCGGTCAGCACGAGGGTGCCGTCGCAGTTGTTGCTGTAGTTGCCTGTCGCGCCGCCGTCGTCATACACCTTTAACGACTGTACGTCCGAGGGGATGGTGACTGTTTTTGTGTCCGTCGTGGGCATGGTGATGTAGAGTCCGCCGGCGGCAGTCAGTGTGTTGGTGAACGTCGGAGTGACGGTGATGTCCGATGCGGGCATGTTGAATGTGACCTGATTGTTGGAGTACCAACCACCCGTCACACCGACGGTATTGTTTGCAGCATCCACCACATTGATGTGGCTGAGCTTATAGCCGCTCTCAGGCGATACGGTCAGGGTGACGGTCTGGTTTGCCTTGGCCGTTGTTGCAGCGTCCCCCCCGATGCTGGCGGCAACAGAACCGCCAGTCGCTGTGTTCACGGTGATAGTGTGATCTGTATTGGCATTGGCGAGCGTAACCGTCAGGTCGAGACCGGCGTAGATCCCGGAATTGTACGACTTAAAGTAGATTGTCATGCTCCGGCCGGTGCTCGTGACGGTGTTGATGGCGGTCTCGATGCCGTTGTCGGAGCTGCTGAATCCGTCGAGCAGTGTGGTGCTGTTTTTGTTGCTGCCGTCATAGATAGTCAGATAGTCATAACTTCTCGTCGTGATGGAGCCCGACAACTGGAGCACATAGCCCACGGGGGCGGTCAGCACGAGATAGCCGCTGTAGTAATCGCTGTAGTTGCCGCTCTTCCCGCCGTCGTCATACACCTTGAAGGTGGTGATGGTGGCATCGCTGAGCGTCAGCGTGTTCGTGCCTGTGACTGGCATGTTCACAAACCAGTGCCCTGCTGTCCCTTCGGCAATTTCGTTGTCCACCGAGAGGGTCACAGCGTCTGCCCACGCCGTCTGTGCCGTCATCGTGAACATCATCACAAAAGCTACGGGTAGGCGCTTCAGCGGGAATAGCAGCATCATCGCCGTCCGCACGAAATAGTTCTTGGATCTGGTTTCGGCCTTCATAAACTTCTTGGTTAATAAGTATCTTAACAGGGTGATGATTCAAAGTTACTTATTTTTACAATTACAGCAGATTTATTTTTCCTGTTAAGGGAAAATTTTTCTCTCCTTAAGGAGCGCTTGAATTTATGTCCTCATTGACGATACAAAAATATAACCGGACCATTGTGGTCTACGAATAACGGACCAACTTTTTTGTAAAAATACTTCGTCCTGAAAAAGTTGACACTCCATACGGAAAAAGTTGACCCCAATTGCATGGCGATAATAAAAGCGGGGCTCATTTTGGTGAGTCCCGCTTTCTTTAGATGTGAGGTTTTCCGCGAGAGGTTACTTTACGGTGAAGTCCAGGGACTTGAGGTCCTTGTCAAGTGATGAGGGGCCGTAGAGGATCTTGTAGCGGCCGGGCATTGCTGCCAGTTCATCAATCTTCTCATCATAGTACTCAAATGCCTTGGGCTCAAGAGTAATCTTAACCTGGGCGGTTTGGCCTGCAGGAATGTTCACGCGCTTGAATCCCTTGAGGTTCTTGATGGGAGCTGCGGGGTTGTCAAGAGCCTTGATGTATATCTGAACAACCTCATCGCCATCCATATTACCGGTGTTGGTTACGGGTACCGTGATATCAACTGTACCGCCGGCCTTGATACTGGGTTTGGACAGTGTGGCTTCGCCATAAGCAAATGTAGTGTAGCTAAGACCATAACCGAAAGCGTAGAGAGGCTCACCCTTGAAGTAACGGTAAGTCAAGCCGTCTTCCATGTTGTAGTCCTCGACATTAGCGGGCAGCTGGTCAGTGCTCTTGTAGAAGGTAACAGGCAGACGGCCTGCGGGGTTGTAATCACCAAACAGCACATCGGCCACAGCCAGACCGCCGGCCTGACCGCCGTACCAAGCCTGAAGCAGTGCCTGATACTGGTTCTCAACGGCACCAAAGCCGATGGCCGAACCGGAGCAGTTAACCAGGATGACGGGCTTGCCGGTCTTGTACATAGCCTCAAGAAGTGCAAGCTGAACCTTCGGCAGCTCAATCTTGGTGCGGTCACCACCGGAGAATCCTTCGTAGTTCACACGCATCTCCTCACCCTCAAGACGGGCTGAGATACCTGATACCATTATGATTACATCGGCATCCTTAACCTTCTGGGCCACTGATTCGAACTCTGCGAGTTTGCGCTGGCTAAGCTCGAATGTCAGGTAAGCCGAACCTGTCTCACCCTTGGTGTAGTCAAGCTGGATATTGTAAGTCTGACCCTTGACAACCTTGAAAGAAGGAGTCGGCTGCTGCATGCCGCGACCTCCGCCGAAACCGCCGCGAGCCTGCTGTGCAGCCTCTTTCTGCTCGGCTATAACCTTGCCGTTCACTGTGAGTTTCCAAGTGTCGTTACCGCGAACGCTATAACTCAAATCACCTGTGAAGTCGGATACGAACTTACCCGTCATGCGTGCCGAGAAGTTGTTCATCTCCACACCATCGGCAAAACGGTAGTCACCCATGGTGCGCATGTTGATCTCTTCATAGTAACCCTTGGCTGCGGGAGTACCGCTCATGTTTACATTATTGAAGAACTCGGCATAAATACCCTGACCGTTGTTCAGGTCCTTCACATGATTGACAGTCAGATAATCATCGGCCAGTTCGCATGCACGATCATATATGATTTTGGCGTTAGGAGCCTTTGCACGGATGGCCTGCAGGATAGAAATCTGGTTCTCACGTGTGGGAGTTCCGTTGTAGTTACCGTACTGCATTGATACGTTGTCGGCATTCGGACCAACTATTGCAATTGTCAGACCTTCCTTCTTGAGAGGCAGTATGTTGCCTTGGTTCTTGAGCAGAACCATAGCCTCATCGGCAGCCTTGTGAGCCAGAGCAGCATGTGCAGGGCTGCTTATGTCATCGGCACCAAGGTCCTTCCAGGGATCCATCTCGACAGGATCATGCATACCAAGCTCAAAACGTGAGCGCAGGATGCGGCGCAGTGAAACGTCCAGATCGGCCTCGTTTATCTTACCCTCCTGCATTGCCTGCACAAGAGCATTGTAGCTGGTACCGCACTCTATATCCGTACCTGAGAGGACAGCGTCAACACTGGCCTCAACTGCATTGGCATGAGTCTCATGCTGGCCACGGTTATAGAAGTTGTTGATGGCACCGCAGTCCGATACCACAAGAGCCTTGTATCCCCATTTGTTACGCAGGATGTCGGTGAGCAGACGGTCGCTGCCGCAGCAGGGCTCACCCTCGTATGCATTGTAAGCACACATCACCTCCTGGACACCCGCCTCGGTTACCAAAGTCTTAAAAGCAGGCAGATAGGTTTCCCAAAGGTCACGCATGCTCACACTGACGTTGAAGCGGTGACGGTTAGCTTCCAAACCGCTATGAACAGCGTAGTGCTTGGCGCAGGCATGTGTCTTGTAGTATTTGGGGTTGTCACCCTGCATACCTTTTACAAGGGCGGTACCCATCTTTCCGGTCAGGTACGGGTCCTCGCCGCTGGTCTCCTGACCGCGTCCCCAACGCGGATCACGGAATATGTTGATGTTGGGGCACCAGAATGAAAGGCCCTGATGCCAGGCACCGCCTGTGGCGCGTGTCTTGCCGAACTGGTTGTGGTCCGATGTGTTCCAATGTGCACGGGCCTCATCAGATACAACGGTATAAACCTCATACTGCTGTGCATCATCAAATGTGGCTGCAAGAGCTATGGCCTGCGGGAATACGGTTGCACCGTTCATGCAGATACCGTGACAGGCCTCTGACCACCAGTTGTAGGCGGGAATGCCCAGACTGTCAATGGAGATTGAGCCGTTCATCATAAGACCCACCTTCTCCTCCGGTGTGAGCAGTGAAAGAAGGTTCTCTACACGTTTTTCAATCTTAAGATTGGGGTTCTGGAAAGGGTACTCATACTTGCCTGAGCCTCCTCCGCAAGCCGTGAGTGACAGCACCACCGCCAGACCGGCTATTAAACATGACTTTTTCATATAAGAGTTATGGTTAGTTGTTAGTTGGTCGTAAAGATATGAATAATAATCGGTATCAAGAAAAAATAAAAAGTGTTACTTTGTGGCCTGATTCCAATATTACAGTTCCGTAATCAGACAGACAGGATGGAAATGGCTCAATATGGGAAAAAACTGTTGTGTGTAGCACTTACTGTTATGGGAGCGGTTACACTCCTGGCTCAACGTGTCACACTGAGCCGGCCGCATGGTTTCTGTACCGGATCATTCCAGCTTTCCATGAGCGTGGAAGGCGGAGAAGGTTCGGATAGCCGGACTGTCCGATACACGCTTGACAGCAGCACACCCACCTCGTCCAGCCCTGCGTATGAGGAGCCTCTCACCATAAGCAGCAATACCATCGTACGCGCGGCAGCCTTCGCAGGGGAGCTTCCCATAACAGAAATCGCCACCGCCACCTATCTCTTTTTGGACGATATCCTCAATCAGAGCAACACCCCTGAGGGTTATCCTTCCAAGTGGGGCAAATATTCCCAGATAAGCGGTACAGCAATCGCTGATTATGGAATGGATACGGTTATGACAAAGGACGCCACATTGGCTCCATTAATAAGGGAGGGACTGCAATCCCTGCCCGTGCTCAGTATAGTGACCGATAAGGATAACCTGTTCAGCCATGAGAACAATGAAGAGACCGGGGGTATATACATTTTCACCGGACCGCCTGTGGGCGATGCCACCGGACACGGATGGACCCGCCCTGCCAGCATAGAACTGATAGGAGGTGAACAGGAACATGACCTAAGTACAACATGCGGACTCCGTCTGCACGGCGGTCACGGACGTCTGGCGGAAAAGAACCCCAAGCACTCGTTCCGGCTTGTATTTAAGGAGACATACGGACCCAAGAATCTCAAATACCCCATCTTCGGTCCTGACGAGCCCGCCAAATTCGACCAGCTCGTACTTCGCTGCCACTTCGGTAACTCCTGGCAGCACTGGAGCGAATCGAACCGTCAGAAGGCACAATATACCCGCGACGTGTGGGCACGGATGATGCAGCGCAAAATGGGTCACACCAGCGTCAACGCCCTCTACGTGAACCTCTTTCTGAACGGTATGTACTGGGGACTCTACAACATAGCCGAACGTGTGGATGACCAGTTCGGCAAGAACCATCTGGGAGGTGAAAAAGAGGACATCGACGTAATCAAAGTGGAAGAGGACGGCGGAAACCATCTCGAAGCTGCAGCCGGTAACATGGAAGCCTGGAACCTCATGATCAAGACCGTCGTCCGGGCTGCCGACGATGCCGCTTACGAGCAATTGGACACTCTCTTGGATATAGACAGTTTCATAGACTACATGCTCATCAACCAATACGCCGGCAACACTGACTGGGATCATCACAACTGGTATGCCATCCGCCGGCGCGGCCCCGACAGCGAGGGATTCCGTTTCCTTTGCTGGGACACCGAGCTCATATTCGATAATGTAAAAGAGAATGTGTTGGGCAAGAACAACGGCCGGAACTACCCCACCGGCATCTTCCGTCACCTCATGGAGAATGAGCAGTTTGCCCGACGATACCTGAAGCGGGCGCTGGTTGTCCTGTCCGATGACGGACTCTTGGGCCAGGCATCCTCCGAACAGCTTTGGGACAGTCTCTACCATAACATAGAGACCGCCATCTATGCCGAGTCCGCCCGATGGGGAGACTATCGGCGCGACGTCCATCCATACAACTCCAAGGGGCACCGCTATACGGTGGAGAAATATTATCTCAAGGAACGCCAGCGCCTGCATGATGAATATTTCCCCACACGCTCCAAACGGGTACTCAACAACATCATCGACTTCGTGGACATCGATGATCTGGAAGCTCTGCGAGAGGAGGTATCAGGCATCAGCTCTCCACTCACCGCCCCCGCATCCGATGACAGGTACTATAACCTGCAAGGCCAACCTGTGACATTCCCCACCCCGGGCCTCTATATCCATCGCGGCAAAAAAGTGTTGATCAAATAAGTGATTGTATTAATCTTTCAGCAGTTATTTTTATCTTTGCTTCAATTATAGAACCTGATTATGCTTACTGAGAATATTGCTATAATAAGAATTCTGGTGAGTGCCCTGCTGGGCTGCGCCATAGGTATAGAACGATATATACACAAACATCCGGCCGGAGTGAGGACATTCATGCTTATCTGCATGGCTTCGACGCTTGCCACCCTGGCGTCTATATGGATATGCCAGACCAATCTGAATCTTATTAACGGTGATCCGGGGCGTATAGCTGCACAGGTGGTGACGGGTATAGGATTCATCGGTGCCGGACTCATAATCAAGAATAAGTATGATGTTTCCGGCCTCACCACCGCCGCCAGCATTTTCGCTACAAGTATTATCGGAATTGCCGTTGGTGTAGGGCTGATTAAGGTATCAATATTAGTGACTATAATTGTCATCCTGATTCTGGCCTCATCATTTCTGTTCCACGATAACAATTCACGCCAACAGGCTATGGAGCAGGATGAGAAGAAGAAAGCCGGAAATGAAACAGCCGGAGAACATGAATCCCCTGAGATATAAGATATTACGCAAATAACTAATTACTTAAAATAAATAACAATGAAGTACAGATTATTGGCTATCATCACGACGGTGATGTTTGTATTGCCGCTCAAGGCACAGCAGCCTGACCCGAATTTCTTTATCTACCTCTGTTTCGGTCAGTCCAACATGGAGGCCGGAGCTGTTCCTGCTGAGCAGGACAAGGATTTCAATGACCCTCGCTTCCAGTTTGTGGCAGCAGTGGATATGCCGCGTTATGAACGTAAGATGGGTCAGTGGTACACGGCTGTTCCTCCCATCTGCCGTCAGAGCAACAATATGGGCCCGGTGGATTTCTTCGGCCGCAAGATGATTGAAGAACTGCCGGAACAATACCGTGTGGGTGTAATCAATGTCTCAGTGGCCGGTGCCAAACTGGAGCTTTGGGACAAGGACGCATGCGAGGATTATCTTGCTATGGAAGCAGCTGATCCGAGCCGGAGTTGGCTTGTGAATATGGCCAAGGAGTATGACATGAGCCCTTATCAGCGAATAGTGGATATGGCCCGCATTGCCCAGAAATCTGGTGTGATAAAAGGTATGCTGGTGCATCAGGGAGAGTCGAATCCTGATGATGACCAGTGGTGCGGACGCCTCAAGAAAATACATGATGACCTGTGTCACGACCTGGGCCTCAACCCCGATGAGATTCCTATTCTGGCCGGTGAGCTGAAGCAGGCTGAGCAGGGAGGCGTGTGCGCCGCATTCAACCAGGTGGTTCTCGCCAATCTGCCCAAGACGATGAAGAACGGTTATGTAATCTCATCACTGGGTTGTGAAAGTACCGGTGACCAGTTCCACTTCAGCACCGAGGGTATGCGTCTGATGGGGTACCGTATGGCAGAGAAGATGCTTCAACTACAGGGTTTCAAGCCCGTTGAGGAGCGTTCTGTTACCTTGAACCTGAAGAAGAAAGGACTGGGAATAGAAATCAGCCCCACCCTGGCCGGTATTTTCTTTGAGGATATCAACCAGTCATTGGACGGAGGAATCTGCGCCCAGCTTATACAGAACCACTCTTTCCAGGCATATAACGTGCCGGATGCGCCTGTACAGAACAAAGCAAAAGAGTTCTCATATTCCGATACTGTATTCTTCGGCTGGACAGTACTTAAGGGTGAAGGAGCAGTAGGCCAGGCTCATGCTGTGGCCGACAAACCTCTTGTAAAGGACCTGAAGCGTTACTATGATTTTGATCCCAACGACAGGTATGATGATGAGCTTCGCTACGCACAGTACAGTGTGCGTTTCGACATTGAGACTGCCGGTGAGGGATTCGGTATAGCAGCCAACGGTTACGGTACAGCTCCTTACGGCAATGAGCGTCAGGGCAACTATTACTCCAACAACACCCAGAAGGCATCAATACCCGCAATCCAGGGTGTGAGCTATGACCTGACTCTCTATCTGGCAGGACAGTCATATCCCGGCACTATAACGGTGCAGCTTGAGGATGCCAACGGTCAGGCCAACTCAAATGCAATAACCATATCCCGCTTAAGCAATGACTGGAAGAAATACACCGGCCAGCTTAAGGCTGAGCGCTCGGTTGACAGCCGTCTGGCCATACGTGCCAATGCCGCAGGTACATTCTGGCTGGACTATGTGACTCTGCTTCCTGAAGCTTCGCAGCTATGGCAGGAGGGCAAATATGGCCCGTTCCGCAAGGACCTGATGCAGGCTCTTGCTGACCTTCATCCCACATTCATGCGCTTCCCCGGCGGATGCGCCAGCGAGGGTACGAACTACTTCGGACAGCCCTTCTGGAAGAACTCCGTGGGGCCGGAGGAAGAGCGAATCGGGTTCCGCAACCACTGGGGGTATTGGACTTCGCAGTATGTGGGATTCTACGAGTATCTGCTTATGGCCGAATCACTGGGTGCCACTCCCCTGCCCGTCCTGAACAACGGCGTGACCTGTCAATTCGCCGGACATCAGTATATAGCACCGCTTGAGACTGAAGCCGACCGTAAGCGTTTCCACGATATTTTCGTATGTGACGCACTTGATTTCATTGAGTTCTGCAATGGCGGGACTGAAACCAAGTGGGGCAAGTTGCGTGCCGACATGGGGCATCCGGAGCCTTTCAACCTGAAGTACCTGGGCATAGGAAACGAAAACAAGGGTCCTGAGTTCTGGGAACGTTTTGACATCATTTATAAAGAGGTGCAGGCCAAGTATCCTGACATCATCATAGTGTCAACTGCAGGTTCGGCAGCCAGCGGTCCTGAGTTCGATGCCAATATGCATGAGATTGACTCCAAGTACCAGAATACTGTGGTTGATGAGCACTACTACCGCAACAACCAGTGGTTCTACACCAATGGTGACCGCTATCATGCCGATAAAGCACGTGGTGCCGATGGCCTGACTTATGACCGTAATCGTGCTACCCGTGTATTCGTAGGTGAGTTTGCCAACAACAGCAGTAACAACGACTTCGCATCGGCTATGGCCGAGGCCGCATACTGGACCAGCCTGGAACGTAATTCCGATATGGTTGTGATGGCGGCATACGCACCGCTCTTCTGCAAGAAGGGTTTCAACAAGTGGAACTCGAACCTGATATGGTTCGACAACCGCGGTATGTGGCGCACCACCAACTACTACTATCAGAAACTGTTCAGTGAGGCAGGTAACCGCGCATTCGGCATGACCGATGTGATGAACGGCACAGAGGCCGACAAGAGCATCTATACATCGCCCACAATAGACACTGAGACAGGCGAGATATTCATTAAGTTTGTCAACTCCGAAGCTCTTGACAAGGAATTGACCGTTAATATGGGTAAGGGGCAGAACAAGAAGGCTTATACCGCCACCGTGGATTATATTTCCTCATTCGACACCAAGGTCAAGAACCAGGGTGACCAGAATACCTATGCCGGAGCGGAGCCCGCTCAGCCTGCAGCCGGTCAGGGCGGACGTCCGGGTGGATTTGGAGGAGGTATGGGAGGATTCGGGCGTGGCCGTAACTCAGTGAGTTATAACGAGGCTATTGTTCCTCATACCAAGGACTTGGGTACAGTCAAGAAACAGTTCACCCTGACTCTCCCGGAAAACTCCATCGGAATAATCAAGCTCGTACCAGCCAAATAACTGATTTCTCACTCTAAAGGGAAACGGCGTTTGAGCTCCTCGGCGAACCAGAGCTTCCACCATTCACGGTCATGACCACCGTCGAATGACCATTCCTTGACATAACCGCCACGTTTGCGGATTGACTTTACCAGGGCAGGAAAATAATCTTCCTGCCCTACTTCTTCCTTCAATCCCCAACAGATGCGGTATTCTGTCGGCTCTCCGAGCATCCCGTATCCGTCCATATCGGAATAGACAGGTGAAAAACACCAGTATTCGCTCATCAGTTCAGGATGCTTCATGCTGAGCGTGAGTCCGAAATCGCCACTGTTCGATGTTCCGTAGAATACCCTGTTATCCCTCTCGCGGCTCACCTTACACCTTTTTTCAATATAGGGAATGAAAGAGTTGATGAAATAATCCATGTGCAAGTCGAACAGTTCCTTCAGTTTGGGGTCACTCTTGGAGAGAGCGTCTATGTACTCAGCATTGCGGTATGCAATTGTAAAACCCGGAATCTGTTTTTTGTTTTCGTACGAACATGCTATCACAACAGGTCTTATGGAACCGGTCCTGATGAGCGAATCAACCATAGTACGGTAGTGGCCATCTTTGAACACCAGTCCGTCGGCCATATATATGACAGGATATTCATTCTTGGAATCATAGCCAAGCGGAAGATAAAGCCCACCCTTTCTCACGGTGCCATTCTGATCCTTTATTTCCAGTTCCTCGAATGATGATTCGGTAAGCACTTCATGGCATGAGCCCAAGAACAACGATGTTATTATCAACGGGGCGAAAAAAGAAAATAATCTATTCATAACCTATCACTTTGTTAACACTTTACAACAGCTGCAAAGTTATTAAAAAAACAAGCTTGAAATTAAACCCTGAGGCCATGATTGAATCAAAAAAACAGCAATTATTTTTTTTCACATTTTTTACATTTAACAAAATCGGAATACAATTATAGTAAAGTTGTAATTTTGCAAATCAAAACAACAATTCACGATGCCGGAAGTGCTGCAGGGAACCATTCCCACTCCACAAAGGCAATAAAAAACGAAACGAAATTCAACAAATATAAACAACAAATGAAACGAATCTCCATTCTTATTGCAGTTCTGATTACATCAGTTTCGTCACTGATGGCCCAGAACCTTGAGATTAAAGGCACTGTCTATGATTTTGACAGTGCTGAACCATTGTATCCTGCTAACATACAGGTATTTTCAATTGCCGGGACCGACACTGTCTATGTTAACGGCGTAGCCACCGAGGAGGACGGATCCTTCCGTCTGGGCGGTCTGAAAGCAGGAAACTATATGGCCCGCGCCACATTTATCGGCTACAATGACACGGACAAGAATTTTACCCTCCGTTCAGGTACCACAACTACTGACCTTGGAAAGATTACCATGAGGTCAGACGGTATCACCCTTCAGGCAGTGGCTATCAATGCTGTAGCCGCTAAGGTCCAGATGGTCAATGATACAGTAATGTTCAACAGTTCGGCAATCAAACTGCCTGAGGGTTCATCGGTTGAGGACCTCATCCGCAAGCTCCCGGGCGTACAGATAACAAGCGACGGAGATATCACCGTGAACGGTAAATCCGTATCCAAGATTCTCGTGAACGGCAAGGAATTCTTCAATGATGACAAGTCCGTAGCTCTGACACAGCTCACTGCCGATATGATCGAGAAGGTGAAGGCTTACGACAAGCAGAGTGACCTGGCCCGCCAGACCGGTATCGATGACGGTGAGGAAGAGACAGTCCTTGACCTCCAGGTACAGAAAGGTATGGCCAAGGGTTGGTTCGGAAATATCAGCGTTGGCGGCGGTGCTCCCCTTGAAAAGGAGGGCTTTGATGTAGCCGCTCTCTATCAGGTCAATGCTTCGCTCAACCGTTTCGATGAGGACAAGCAGTTCACCGTCATGGGTTCAGCCAGCCAGTCATCCGGAGGTATGGGTAGAGGCGGCATGGGTATGATGAGAATGGGCGGCGGCATCGGCGGCGGCGGCTTCGGCGGCATGGGTGGCGGCATGATGGGCGGCGGAGGCGGCGGTGTGAGCACCAGCTATTCCGGTGGTGCCAACTTCGCCATGAACCTGGGCCGCGAAGTGTCGCAGGACAACTATCAGTATGAAGTAGGTGGTAGCATCAACTGGAGCCACAGCGACAATGAATCAAGCTCAAAGTCATCAGGTGAGAACTGGTATGCTACGAACTCAAATGCTCCCGGTGCTGTGGATCATACATGGAACAACAGAATCAGTGAGAACGGCAGCGGCAGCAACAGTTTGAGCGGCCAGATGCGTATTGAGTGGAATAAGGACAACTACACAAGCCTGCTTTTCCAGCCTCAGTTCTCATACAGCAAATCCGACAGCTGGAGCACCAGTCAGTCAAGGACTTTCAAGGATGATCCTTACAAGTTCACAAATAATCCTCTTGCCGGCAATTATGCTAATTATAAGCTTGATACTGCATCGGTAATGGCTTCAATCTATCCCTCGAAGGCTGAAATTCCTTCCAAATATGAAGATTTCATATCTTCAATAAATATTGATCCTAATTCGATAGATCCCGAGGGTGATTTGATAGACTCCCTTACTTCTATGTATCTTGAGTCAATATGGAATATTCAGAACAGCAAGAACAAGAGTTTAAGCACCAGCAAGTCAGCAAGTGGTAACATACAGTTTGTAAGACGTTTCGGTAACCGTGGACGTAACGTTTCAGTGCGTGGTACATACAATGTGAGCAATTCTAACAGCGAGCAGTTCTCACGCAGCGATCAGATGTCTCACAACTATGTCATGATGACCAAGTCATACGAGAGACATGATACACTGCTCAACCGTTACAATGACAACCCGAGTAACAGACAGACTTATAGCATCCAGACAACATATTCTGAGCCTATCGCAACCGGAACATATCTGCAGTTCAGTTATCAGTTCCAGTACAGCGCACAGAACAGTGACCGTGCTACATATAACATGGCTGATGCTCTTAGTGAAACATGGGGTAATCCTGACTGGATTTATGAGGACAACCAGATGTCACGTGATCCAAAGTTGAGCACCAACCAATACTATTACAACTATGACCAGACCATCCAGTTGCAGTTCCGTAAGAATGCTACAGACCAGTCATATAACTTTACCGTAGGTCTCTCTATCTTACCACAGCACTCAAAGATGAACTATACTGGTATGGGCTTGGTGAATGAGCCTCTTCAGCGTACAGTGTTTAACTGGACTCCTACTGTACAATTCCGCTATAGGGTAACTCGTCAGGAGCAGGTAAACATCCGTTACAACGGCCGCACAAGCCAGCCTCAGATGTCACAGTTGCTTGACATTCGCGATGATACAGACCCGTTCCGCGTATCAAGCGGTAACCCCGGCCTGAAGCCTACTTTCAACAACCAGTTGAGCTTAGGTTATCAGAAGTACAATCCTGTTACAATGGGTAGCTTCAACATCAACACAAGTGCCAGCAACACCCTGCGTCAGATCCAGAACAAGACCAATCTGCTTGCGAACGGCGGTACCGAGAGCAGACCTGAGAATATGGATGGTTTCTGGGCTAACTGGAACTCCAGTGCAAGTGTGATGTACAACTACACATTCCCTGATGACCGTTATTCTATCACATCCAACACCTCAGGAAACTTCAGCCATCAGGAAAGCTGGGCACAGATAATGGGTGGTGATGCACAACTCCGTAAGACCAACACTACAGGTGCCAACGAGAACCTGAGCGCTGAGTATCGCGATGACTATCTGACTCTTTCATTGGATGGATCGTTACGCTACAGTCACTCGACCAATGACCTGCAGCCTGAACGAAACATGGATACATATGACTTCAGCTATGGTACCAGCCTTATGGCTTTCATACCCTGGAGGAACATGCGTCTCGGTTCTGACCTGAACATGAACAGCCGTCGCGGTTATGATGAAGGTATGAATACAAATGAGCTTATCTGGAACGCTTCGTTGTCATTCTCATTCCTCAAAGGCAACAAGGCAAGCCTGCAGCTCGCTGCTTACGATATCCTGCATCAGCGCAGTACAGTCAACCGTTCTATGAGTGCGACATCACGTACTGATACTGAAAGCAAGAACATCACCAGCTACTTCATGGCAACACTCACCTACCGTCTGTCAGTATTCGGCGACCGTAACGCTCGTCAGAGCATGCGTGGTCGTGGCGGCTTCGGCGGCGGCATGGGCGGCTTCGGCGGCGGCATGGGCGGCTTCGGTGG
>JAFZKR010000087.1 GCA_017551845.1 Bacteroidaceae bacterium | reverse complement strand
TGGAGCGGGAAACGGGACTCAAACCCGCGACCCTCAGCTTGGAAGGCTAATGCTCTATCAACTGAGCTATTCCCGCAACATTCATTGTCGCGAATTCTCTTTCGGGACCAACCCTATATAATATATAATAAGGTGGTTTCTCCTTAGAGCGGCAGGTTCCGGTCTCACCGGCATCGCTGCACCTGTCTTGTGGGTGAAGATGGATTCGAACCACCGAAGTCGAGAGACAGCAGATTTACAGTCTGCCCCATTTGGCCACTCTGGAATTCACCCCCTTGGAGCCGCTAGTCGGAATCGAACCAACAACCTACGCATTACAAGTGCGTTGCTCTACCATTGAGCCATAGCGGCATAGTTTCAAAGAACCCGCCCCTCGCCTAAAGCGAAGAGCGGGTGCAAAGATATTCCATTTTTCTGTTTGTGCAAAATATTATTTGCGGTTTTTTTATTTCTCGCGCTGTTTTTCCTTGTTTTTCTTAAGTTGACGAATCAAAGCATCAAGACATTCGTCAACAGCCTGCTCAAATGTGTCACAATTTTTTTCGGCAAACAGTTCTCCATTGGGAATCGTTACCGTGATTGAAGCCTGCTTGTTCAGGGACGTTTCGGGTTTTACCACTCTCAATACCACGTCAACCTTACGAATAAACTCGTGCACCCTTTCAAGTTTTGCACATTTCTTCTCAATGAACGCTTGCAGCTGTTCGGTTGCATTGAAATGCAATGCTTGGATTTTTGTTTCCATAATCGATGGTTTTAGTTGTTCAGGCTCTTGGATGAGCCTTTTTATATACTTCTTTTAATTCCTTGAATGTCGTATGAACATATATTTCTGTAGTCTGAAGGCTGGTGTGTCCCAGCAACTCCTTGACCGCACCTAACTCAGCATCATGGTTCAGCATGGTGGTGGCGAAAGTATGGCGCAACACATGCGGACTCTTCTTGCCGACAGTTGAGACCTTTGAAAGAGCATTCTTAACAATCTTATATACCTGATGACGCGGTATACGCTGACCTTTTAAACTTACGAAAAACGCACCATCCCTATCCTTGAATTCAGAGTCCCTTACATCAAGATACTCATGGAACCGCTCCTTCAAATCATTTCCGAAAGGAATGAAACGCTGTTTATTCCTCTTTCCTGTCACTTTGATGGTACAGGTAACAAAATCTATGTCTTTGTCATCAAGGCCTATCAATTCCGCCATTCGTACACCTGTCTCGTAAAAGGTGGCTATTATTGTTTTGTCCCTTATTCCGACAAACCCCTCTCCCAAATCTGTGTTGTCAAGTAGTTCATTCATTTCCGATTCCTTAACGAATTGTGGGAGAGGTTTCTTGTTCTTGGGGCCAGTAATACCCTGCACAGGAGAATTTTCCTTTATCCCTCGGATTCTGAGAAAACGATAGAAAGAACGAAGTGTACTGAGCTTCCTGTTTACTGTTGTTGTCGCGGCTCCATTCTCCATCAGATCAACAACCCATAAACGGATAAGGTCGCGGTCAGCGTTCAGCAGGTCAAACTGTGTGTCGGTAGCCTTAAGGAACTGCTCAAACGAAACAAGATCCCTTGAGTAAGCATCTATGGTCTTGTCCGAATAGTTTCTCTCAAACTTGAGATATTCGCAGAATTGTTCTTTGCACATAACAAAATTCGCCGCTGAACGGATTCAGTGACGAATATAATTCAAAAAAAACCAAAAAGCAAGTACAGAGGAGCAAAAAATCACTCTTCAGTCTGCTGCAGCTTCTGTACGTAGATGGCGTGCTCCATCTTAAGACGTTTCAGTTCAGACGGTTTGTCAAACTGCTGACGACGGCGAAGTTCCTTGACAACACCGGTCTTCTCGTACTTTCTCTTGAATTTTTTAAGGGCGCGCTCAATGTTCTCACCCTCTTTTACTGGAACAATAATCATTTTTATTTTTTATATTTTAATTTTAATTCCTTTGAGAATAAGCGGCGCAAAATTAGACATTTTTTCTTCATGAGCAAAAATAATGCAACAAAAATCACGTTAATAAGCTGATGAACGCAAATAAAAAGCTGATTTCCGCTATTGCGTTTCTGTTCCTCACATTAAATGTCGGGGCACAGTATGACGTTCACTTCAGTCATTTTTGGGCTGTAAGTACTTTCTATAACCCTGCCTCTATGAACCGGAACAATCAGATGAATGTCACAGGTTCTTTTTCAATGCAGATGGCCGGTTACAGGCATGCACCAGTTTCATTGTTTTTAGGAGCCGATACTTCTCTCCCGTTTGACAAAGGACACCATGCAGCAGGCGCAGGTCTTTTCAACGAAACTATAGGACTATTCACAAACAGGAGAATTCTACTTGACTACTCGTATAAAATCAACCTGAAAAAAGGATGGATAAACCTTGGCATTCAGGGAGGAGCCATGTCGCAGGAATTCAACGGTTCCAAGGTAGAAGCTGAAAACGCCAACGATCCCGCATTCCCCACATCGACAGAGAGAGGAAGCACAGGAGATATCGGTGCAGGTATCATGTATTCAATAGGGGACTGGTATGTGGGATTATCGGCACAGCACCTGAACTTTCCCCACTTGGAATTCGGAAAAGGTGCGGGAGCAAGAACTGAAATGGATATAAAACCTACTTTCTATGTGAACGGAGGATGCAATATCAAGCTAAATAATCCGTTTATAACCGTACAGCCCTGTTTTCTGATACAGAGCGATCTGGATTTCTTCAGGACGGACTTGTCTTCCAGAGTCACCTACGAATACGAATCGTTGCTATTCTACGGAGGTTTTACCTGGACACCCGGAATCTCGGTCGCCGTGCTTGCAGGAGGCAGGTATAAAAGCGTTCTTTTAGGTTATGCCTACGAACTTTATACAGGAGATATAGGATACCTCAACGGAAGTCATGACCTGATAATAAGTTGGCAAACAGACGTTGATTTCTTCAATAGAGGAAGAAACGCCCACAAAAGTGTAAGATATTTATAAGGTATATAGGATGAAATTGAAAAAATTTGTCTTGGCTGGATTAGCAATTGCACTTGTTTCCGTGCACGCCTGCACCAGCAGCGGATATTCCACAACGGCAGTGGGAGGCGAAGTTACAGGATCATCAGCCGCTGCCCTGCGAGAACCAGTACCTTACGGCATGGTTCTTGTCAAGAGAGGCTCACTCAAAATAGGAGAGGAGGCCAATGACAGCCTTTGGGGTTCTACGCTTCCTGTCAAGGATATATCCGTAGAATCATTTTGGATGGATGAAAACGAAGTTTCCAACGCCAAATACCGTCAGTTCGTGAACTGGGTGAGAGATTCTATCATCCGTACCCGTCTGGCAGATCCCGCATACGGGGGCGATGAATCATTCATGATTACCGAGGACAAGAACGGTGATCCTGTTACACCTCACCTGAACTGGAGTAAACCTATCCCTTGGAAGAAGCCTAATGAGGATCAGGCACGTGCCATAGAAAGTCTTTATTTTATACATCCGTTTACAGGTGAAAAGATGCTTGATGTTAAACAGCTCAATTACCGCTATGAGATTTTTGACTACAATCAGGCAGCCCTCAGGAAGAATCGTCTGGATCCAAGTGAAAGGATAAAGAACACCGATATTGAGGTGCCGGAAGAAAAAGTGATGATATCAAAAGACACCGCATACATTGATGACAACGGTAATATCGTACGCAAGACTGTCAATAGAGAGTTATCCGGAATCTTTGATTTCGTAAACACCTATATAGTAAATGTATATCCGGACACGACATGCTGGATTAACGATTTTCCCAACTCAAACAACGAGACCTATATGCGTCTCTATTTTTCACATCCGAATTACAACGATTATCCTGTTGTAGGGGTCAGTTGGGAACAGGCAAACGCTTTCTGTGCATGGCGCACTGAGTATCTTTTGGCCGGTTTGGGACCACAGGCCAAATACATCCAGCGCTACCGTCTTCCCACTGAAGCAGAATGGGAGTTCGCTGCCCGTGGACGCGAAAACAACCGGTATCCGTGGAAAGCAACCGGTTCAAAGGATGATGACGGCTGTTTCTATGCCAATTTCAAGCCAGAACAGGGTAACTACACAAAGGACGGTAGCCTTATTACGACACGTGTCGCTTCCTACAAGCCCAACTCCAATGGTCTCTATGACATGGCCGGAAATGTGGCAGAATGGACATCGACCGTATACACCGAAGCCGGAATTCTCCAGATGAATGACATCAACCCTGAATTATACTACAACGCAGCCGTTGAGGATCCCTATTACCTCAAGAAAAAGGCCGTACGTGGCGGTTCATGGAAGGATCCGGAAAAGTTCATCGAATCTTCCTGGAGAACTTACGAATATCAGAATGAACAACGTTCCTACATAGGTTTCAGATGCGTACGTACCCAAGTAGGAACAGCCACCAGCACCAAGAGAGGACGTAAGTGATATAATATGAATATTGAAAAGAATGACAATATGGAAAATAGTGAAAACAAAGGTCTGCTGACCAGAATACAGGATTATCTGGATTCGCCCAAGGGCAGGATTCTGCTGAACTATCTCTACAGTTGGGGTGCCGCTATAGTCATTTTGGGTGCACTGTTCAAGCTGACTCATATCAAGGGAGCCAACCTGATGCTTTTCATCGGAATGGGAACCGAAGTCCTGGTATTCTTCATATCCGGATTCGAGAGGCCATTCATCCCCTCAAAGGATTCTGATGACAATGCTAATGATGAAGAAGATACAGGGCACATTCATGGAAACATCATCATAAACGGTGTTCCCGCCTCAATACCTGTCGGTCAGACAATTCAGACCGGTTCGGTGACTCCTGCCGGAAATGTTTCATCGGAGGCTGACACCAGTTCAATGGATCAAGCCACACAGCAATATGTGGACCGCATTCAGGAACTTACTGCCACAATGGAACGAATGTGCCGTCATTCAGAGAAGATGGAACAGAACTCTGAAGAAATGGAACAACTTTCACGCAATCTTATAAGTATCAACACTTTCTATCAAATGCATCTCAAGTCGGCCAGTTCTCAGATGGACAACATTGACAAGGTGAACGAACAGACCAAACGGATGGTGGAGCAGATAGAAGAGTTGAACCAGGTCTATGCACGGATGGTTGAAGCTTTGAAAGTGAATACCACGATGGGAAATAAATAAGAAGGTATGAGACGAAAAACAATAGAAAGACCGCCATCGGCACGTCAAAAGATGATAAACCTTATGTATATCGTTCTTTTGGCGATGCTTGCCATGAACATATCATCGGATGTGCTCAACGGATTCACGATTGTGGAAGAGAGTCTTTCAAAAAGTACCACAAATGCCTCGCTCCAAAACGAAGCTGTATATCGTGAATTCGCGACAGCTGATTCCATGAACCATGAAAAAGTAGGGGAATGGTATGGCAAAGCTTTGTATGTCAGACAAATATCAGATTCTCTTTTCAACTTTGCCCATGAGCTCAAAAAACTGATTGCGATTGAGGCAGACGGACGTGATGCTGATGTTGAGAACATTCATAACAAAGAGGATTTAGAAGCTGCTACGCAAGTCATGCTCCACCCTACCCGCGGAAAAGGAGGTATGTTGTATGATGCCATAAACAACTACCGCGACAGGATTCTGGAAATGGTTACAGACTCCACTCAAAGGGATATCATAAGCAACAATTTCAGCACAGACGTTCCGCTGAAAGTTGGTTCATTAGGAAAAAACTGGCAGGAGTACAATTATGAAAATATGCCTGTCGCAGCCGCCATCACCATGCTCACCAAACTGCAGAATGATGTTCGCTATGCAGAAGGTGAGGTTCTCCATACACTGGTCAACAATATTGACATAGGTGACTTGCGAGTGAATGCTGTCAACGCATATGTGATTCCTACGTCCCAAAACGTAGTTCAAGGCAACAAATTCAGTGCCCGCATCATTATGGCCGCAGTTGACTCTACTGCACGTCCGGCAATATACATTGACGGCAAAAAAATCGAATCAGAGGACGGCTGGTACGAGGTTCCTGCTACTAAGACCGGTGACTATACACTTTCAGGTTATATGGAACTCAACTCTGGCAACGGTATTATACGACGCGATTTCAAACAGAGTTATTCTGTTGTTTCACCACTCGCTACAGTTTCGGCCACAATGATGAACGTGCTCTATGCCGGTATTGACAACCCAATCAGCATATCTGTTCCCGGAGTGCCCAGCAACATGATATCGGCCCGACTCAAAAACGGAGGCGGTACACTCACGCGCAACGGCAACGGTTTTATTTGCAAGCCCACAAACGTAGGTGAAAAAGTGGTGATTGCAGTAGTCGCCAATCAGGACGGGCGTCAACAGAGTATGGGTGAATATGAATTCCGCGTACGCCAATTGCCCGACCCCACACCCTTCATAGAATACAAGGATGAAAACGGAATAACGCAGCGCTATCGTGGTGGCGGTACACCCATTGCCAAAAAGAACCTGATGTCAGCCGACGGTATAGTTGCTGCCATTGATGACGGTTTGCTTGACACTGAATTCCGTGTCATAAGCTTTGAAACCACATTCTTTGACCAGAGCGGTAACGCTGTGCCTGAAGTTTCCAACGGAACCAAATTCTCAAACCGCCAAAAACAAAGGTTTGACCAACTGGGACGCGGACGCCGTTTTTACATACAGCGTGTAAAGGCTGTAGGTCCTGACGGAATTGAACGTCAGCTTACAACTGCACTTGAAGTAATAATAAACTGATAAATGTAAAGGAGAAAAAAGATATGAAAAAAAGTATTCTTTTGATTCTGACTTTGGGAGTGTCACTTAATGCCTCACCCCAATCTGCAAGACGTCTTCAGGAACAGGCAGCCCAAGCCGCAGCCGAAAAAAGTCCTACCGCAGTAACACTTACCGAGCGTGCACGTTCACAATATACTGCACAGACTTCCATGCCTACCGAACTTACATGGAGACGTGACATATACCGTGAGCTGGACCTCAAAAAAGAGAAAAATGCTGCACTTTACTATCCTGAGGATCCACTGGGAGACAGGGTGAATTTTTTCACACTGGTGCTAAATCTCATTCTTGACGGTAAGATCAAGGCATACGAATACCGTTTTGACGGCAACGAACTCTTCACCCCTGACAATGTACTTGACATAGAGAGTATGTGTGACAGGTTCTACATTGATTACACAAAAGATGAGAGCGGCAAATACAAAATAGACATTCCAAGTCGTGAAATAGGCAAGTATTATATTAAAGAGAGCAACTATCTGGACCAACTGTCAAATTATCAGACCAAAGTTACTGCCATATGCCCGGTTCTTATGCGCGGTGATTTCGGTGAAAAACCTACGGCATACCCCATGTTCTGGCTCAACTATGACGAGATAAGCCCCTATCTGGGACAGACTCAGGTCATGACCAGCAGCTACAACAACACCAGCAACATGTCGCTTGATGACTATTTTGTAATGCGCCAATATGAGGGTGAAATATACAAGACCTCAAATCTCCGTAATCTGCCGCTTTCTGCATACTGCGAAACAGACTCTGCGCTTCAAGCTGAAAGAGCACGTATAGAGAAACAGCTTACCGATTTCCAAAACGGACTCTGGAGCCAGACCGACGAGAATAAGGAGAAAACTGAAAAGACTGATGGCAAAAGAAACAAAGAAACTGCAGCTAAAGAGAAAAGGACAAAACAGGTAAAGAGTTCGGGAAAAGAAAGAACTCCCAAGACACCGGCTTCGGACGGCGAAAGGCTTTCCGTTCACAGATAAAGGGAATAATAACTATTTTGCACGAACCGCTGAAGTATCGTAAAAATACTTTTTTGCGCTTAACGGTTCTTCTATATTAAAAAATGTTATACTTTTGTCACGAATGAAATATCATATCATGCATCTTGCAGGGTTATGGTTTATTCGCAAATACTAACAAAAATAGAACAATATGAAAAGATTATTAGCAATTTTAGGCTTTGCTGCCATCGTATGCATGCCAGTTTCTGCCCAGTTCAGCTGGGGTATCCGCGGCGGTCTCAACTCTGTGACCAATCATGTTGAAGATTATAAAAACAAAAAAGCAACAGACAAGGAAAATTACACAGGTTTCTTTTTCGGTCCCATGGCTGAGTTACAGATTCCTATCATAGGTATTGGCATTGATGCCTCTCTTCTCTATTCACAGAAGGGTCTTCAGATTTCCGAAGGCGACGATCTCAAGAATCAGTCAATCTCGGTTCCAATCTATGCTAAATATACATTCGGACTCGGAAACTTCATCGGAATATTTGCTCAGGCAGGCCCTCAGTTCGACTACAAGTTAGGCGAACTCAGTTCTGGTGAACTGCAGAGTGGAAATGATGTTAAGGAATTCGTTTTGAACCAGTACACATGGAGTTTCAACATCGGTGCAGGTGTAAAGCTGATCAACCATATCCAGGCTGCTATCAACTACAATCTGCCTCTTACCCAGGAAGGAACATTCAATCTGTATGAGAACGCAACCACAGGTCATGTCGGAACTGCAACTGATCAGGTCAGTGACGCTTTTGACGCAAGCACACTCCAGTTTATCCTCACCTGGACTTTCTGATTTACGGGAATAGGAAAAACTCCATTATTATACCATAAGGGCCGGACTTTTTTCCGGTCCTTATTTTTTGTAAGTTTGCAACATCATGAGTAAATACGCCGATGTCATACTGCCCGTTCCTTTGAACAGATACTTCACCTACGGCATACCCTGTTCGCTTGAGCACCGCGTAAATCCGGGAACAAGACTTTATGTCCCTTTCGGGAACAACCGGCGATTAACAGCCATAGCCGTAAAAATACATGAAGAAAAACCTGTCGGCTATTCTGTCAAGGAGATACTTGGAATACTCGATGATACTCATCCGTCTATATTTCCCCAACAGCTGACTCTTTTCAACTGGCTTTCCGAATACTGTCTTTGCACACCCGGTGATGTAATGAAGGCAGCTCTTCCTGCCGGACTTAGGCCCGACAGTCATTCAAAGGAGCATTCATTCAAGCCAAAGACGGAACTTTATGTACGTCCCGGACACAATATAAATATTAAGGAAGGATTTGATCCGGATTCTTTTTTCAGCATTAAAGCCAAGGCTCAAAAGAATCTCTTCATGAAATATCTCGAACTTTCTGGAGCCGATGTCAATCCCATATCACCTAAACCCGTTTCCAAACGACTTCTTTCATCTTTCTGCAAATCCCCATCAGTACTTCAGGCTCTGATTAATGAAAGTATTCTGGAATACTATGAAACCGAGACAGAAAGGCTTCCGATTTTCTCAGGTACAACAATACCTCCCCATGATCTGAGTCCAATACAACAGAAAGCAATAGACGAAATACACCTTTCATTTGGCAACAAGAACGTATGTCTTCTGCACGGCATAACTTCCTGTGGTAAAACCGAAATATACATACACCTGATAAAAGAGCAGATTGACAAGGGAAAACAAGTGCTCTATCTATTGCCGGAAATTGCGCTGACAACCCAGATTATGCTCAGACTCCAGTCCGTATTTGGAAACCATATGACAGTTTATCACTCCAGATGCTCAGAAAACGTTCGAGCAGAAATTTGGAAACGGCAGGTTGGCCCTGAGCCGTACAAACTGGTTCTAGGAGCCAGATCTGCGGTCATGCTTCCGTTCAGCAATCTTGGACTGGTGATTGTGGATGAAGAACATGAACCTAGTTTCAAACAGGAAGATCCCGCCCCACGCTATCACGGACGCAATACTGCAATTATGCTTGCTTCTATCTGCAATGCCAAAACACTTCTTGGAAGCGCAACGCCCTCATTTGAAAGTTACTACAATGCATCCATCGGAAAATACGGACTGGTCACAATCAGCCAGAGATTCCGGATAACTGAACTACCTTCCCCTCTGATAGTGGATGTGGCCGAAATGAAGCGTAAAAAATACATGAAAGGTATAATATCGCCACAATTGAAAGAGAAGATTTCACAGGCATTGGAAAACAGGAAACAAGTGATATTATTCCAAAACAGGAGAGGTTATTCCGATACTGTAGAGTGTCCGGACTGTGGCTGGGTACAAAAATGTGACCGTTGCGATGTCAGCCTGACTTTCCACAAAGAGAGCGGACAGGCAGTATGCCACTACTGCGGAAAGAGATATCATGTTCCCTCAGCCTGTCCATTATGCGGAGGAAAATCCCTTCGCAGCAAAGGATATGGAACCGAAAAAATAGAGGAAACAATTAATGAACTATTTCCTCAAGCCCGCACCTCACGCCTTGACATTGACTCCGCTAGGAAAGGCTATGAAACCATTCTGTCTGACTTTCAGGAAGGGAGGACTGACATTCTGGTGGGAACTCAGATGATCTCCAAGGGGCTCGATTTTGAGAATGTCAGCGTAGTAGGAATACTACAGGCTGATTCCATTATGAGTCACCCTGATTTCAGGGCAACCGAGAGGGCATATCAGCTCATAATGCAGGTTGGTGGCAGAGCCGGACGCAAGGAATCCGGAGCTGTTGTAGTAATACAGACAAGACAACCTGAGGCCTCAATTCTGAAAATGCTCAGTTTCGGAGACTGGAAAAAATACTTTTCGGAACAAATAGAAGAGCGAAGGCTATTCAACTACCCTCCCTATTCCAGACTCGTTTCAGTTATTCTGAAATCAACCAATCTTCAGAAAGTTGAAAAAGCATCGGTCATTATGGCTGAAAAACTTGCAAATCTATTTGGAAAAGAGAGGGTTCTTGGGCCTGATGCTCCACAGATTTCCAGGATACAGTCACGCTATATCCGTACCATTCTGGTGAAAAATCCTTTGGATACACCTGTGCGTCACACCAGAGAACTTTTTATGCAGGCAGCGGATGAGATGAAGAACCATGGAGAAGTGATGAATGGGGTCACACTCTCTTTTGATGCAGATCAACAGTAGCCTCAGGATACTTTATACGGGTATGATACATGATGCGAAGCTTTTCCTTGAATACCTCCTTCACCTTTTGTACTTCCATCCAGCTCAAATCGCTCTCCCTGAAGTATCCTTCTTCAATTTGAGTATCAATAATCTTTTCAACAAGTAATCCGATGCTCTCCTCAGAGTAATCATTGAGACTACGTGATGCAGCCTCAACAGCATCGGCCATCATCAGCAGAGCGGTCTCCTTTGAACGTGGATTCGGACCAGGATAACTGAACGGTTCAATGTCAACATCCTCATCGGGATGCTCTTTCTGATATTTCAGGTAAAAATATCTGGCTACACCGTTTCCATGGTGTGTCGCAATAAACTCCTTGATAGCAGACGGCAAAGAATATTTGTCAGCCAAAGCAAGACCTTCACGGACATGACTCGTTATTATTGCCGCACTCTCCTCAGGAGTAAGTTTGTCATGCGGATTCACTCCACTCTGGTTTTCAGTGAAAAAAGGAGGATTGGCAAGTTTGCCTATATCATGATAAAGGGCAGCAGTACGTACAAGTTGCGAACCGGCGTGCAACCTTGTGGCGGCCTCCGCTGCGAGAGCAGAAACCTGAATGGAATGCTGGAACGTACCGGGTGCCCTTTCTGCCAACTCCCTCAAAAGAGGATTATTGAAATTGGACAGCTCTATTAAAGTCACATTCGATGTGAAACCGAATATCTTTTCCAACACAAATAGCAGAGGATATACAAGCAGCAGCAGAATGCAGTTGATTGCAAAAAACAGGAATACAGAGAAATCAATATCAGAAATATTTTCAAGACGTGTCATCTGAATAGCACTCCATATGACCGTATATGATATGAAAATCAGCAGACATGTGCGTATTATCTGAGAACGTTGTGACAATTCCTTCAAGCTGTATATACCTGTAATTCCTGCCATAAACTGTAGTACCAGATATTCGTATGGAAGCGGTGCCACCAAAGAGGTTATTACTACAAATGCGAAATAACCGATAAAAGCTGTTCTGGAGTCAAGGAATATTCTCAACATGATTGCAAGCATAGAACATGGTATAATAAATACGCTCCACGAAGTGTATTGGAGATAGAGACTCACTCCTACCGTGAATATGGTCACTGAAGAATATAGAAAAAGCAGTTTGGTACTTGTATCAATGTGATCATTCCTGTACAAAATAAGATAAACGGACAGCGAAAGTAGGACAAGAACCACAAACAGGGCCTGACCTCCCCATGTAAGCAGCATAAAACGTCGGGAAGCAACCTTCTCATTGACCTTGGCCAAATAAGATTCTATTATTTGGCTTTTCTCTTCATTTACTATCTCACCCTGATCAATAATCTTCTGATCCGCCACAACCATCCCCTTGTAATGGGATATCTGGTTCTGAAGCGTTTCAAGTTCCTCAACTGAACGCTGTGCGTCATAACTGAGATTGGGCCTGATGAATTCTTCAATATGATGCTGCAGCAAAGCATACTTGTCATAAGCCATTATTTCGGTTTCAGAAACTTTCTTGTAGGCATCACGCGCAGTAAATACAGCACTGACAGGAGTCAGCACGGAAGAATTACCGGAGTAAATCCTGATATAACCCTTTCCATGAGTCTGCTCCTCATCCGAAACCTGAATGATACCTGCATCATACACACTACTAAGGGTGCTTCTAAGAACCTTATATGAATCGGGCGATATCACACGATAAAGGCTGTCATAATAGAAATTGTCAAAATCGGACAGAGCCTTATCCCTGACTCCTGACATACGGACAAAATATGGAGAGAATGTCCTAGCAATACTGTCTGCCTCCTCTTGCCATACCTTGTCGCTTTTTTCCACGGAAAAATTAAAAGGTGCAATCAGTACATCATATGTCCAGGGTTTTCCAACGGTATAACTGAATCTTTCAATATGCTTTTTCGGAAGGAAATATACTATCAGCAGAGCCGAAAAGGCTGAAAGAATCAGAAGCAGACGCCTACCGCTTAGAGTTGCTTTTTTTGTTTTGTCCATAATAAATCTGTCCGTAAACCGTAAAGAGGTGAACCTGTCCGTAAAAATACAATAATTTCATTAATCATAAAAATTGTGTACTTTTGCGGCCGTAAACAAAGGATATCCGGATATGATAGATAAAGCCGATGGCCGTCGGGTTAGAGTACGGTTCGCTCCCAGCCCAACAGGACCGCTCCATATAGGAGGAGTTCGTACGGCATTATATAATTATCTTTTTGCACGCCAACATGGAGGAGACCTGATTTTCAGGATTGAGGACACTGACTCCAACCGGTTCGTACCAGGTGCTGAGGAGTATATTCTCGAAGCTTTCAGCTGGCTCGGTATTAAATTTGATGAAGGAGTCTCGTTTGGAGGGAAATTTGGCCCATACCGTCAATCTGAACGTAAGGATATATACAGGAAATATGTTGACTGGCTTTTGGATGCCGGAAAAGCCTACATTGCATTTGACACCCCTGCTGAACTTGAAACCAAGCGTAATGAAATACCCAATTTCCAGTATGATGCTGCCACCCGTTCACAGATGCGTAACTCTCTTACACTTCCTTCAAACGAGGTTAAGGCACTTATTGATGCAGGCAACCAGTATGTAGTACGTATCCTGATTGAGCCTGGACAGGAAATTGAGGTTGATGACCTTATTCGTGGCAAAGTAACAATAAACTCATCAGTGCTTGATGACAAGGTTCTGTTCAAATCAGCAGACCAGCTTCCCACATACCATCTGGCCAATATTGTTGATGATCACCTGATGGAAATCAGTCATGTCATACGTGGCGAAGAGTGGCTCCCTTCTGCACCCCTCCACGTTCTTCTCTACCAGGCATTCGGATGGCAAGATACCATGCCTAAGTTTGCTCACCTGCCGCTTCTTCTCAAGCCCGAGGGTAACGGAAAACTGAGTAAACGTGACGGCGACCGTCTTGGATTCCCGGTATTCCCTTTGGAGTGGCGCGACCCTAAAACCGGCGAGATTTCATCAGGTTACCGCGAGAAAGACTATCTTCCTGAGGCTGTCATTAATTTTCTGGCACTTCTTGGCTGGAATCCGGGAGATGACCGTGAAATACTATCCATTAATGAAATGGTAGAATTATTCAATCTTGAAAAATGCAGCAAAGCCGGTGCACGTTTCAACTATCAGAAACTGATTTGGTTCAACCACGAATACATCATGCTCAAAAGTGACCTTGAAATTGCAGAACTGTTTAATCCCATACTTGAAAAGAATGGTATTTTTGTTCCGATAGAACGGGTCTCAACCGCCGTAGGCTTAGTAAAGAACCGGGTCAATTTTGTCGGTGAGCTATGGGACAATTGCAAATTTCTTTTTCAGGCTCCGACAGAATATGATGAAAAGTCCCTCAAGAAATGGTGGAAAGATGAGGCACCCCGGACAACAGCCGAACTCTGTGACTTTCTGGAAAGTCAGCCTGACTGGAATGGAGAGAAACTTGAACCATTGGTCATGGAATGGATAGCCTCTAAAGGTTATGCAACCGGTAAGGTTATGAACGCGCTCCGCGTCAGTCTGGTAGGCGCAGCTATGGGACCGCAGATTTTCTGCATTACTGATTTCATTGGACGTGAAGAGACCCTGAAACGTGCCCGCAAGGCTATCTCGGTACTCTCCTGACATAAAGCATCGAAATGATCATTTATACAATAGGAATATACATTTATGCCGGATGCATCAAAATAGCATCCCTTTTCAATAAAAAAGCCCGTCTGCTGAACAGAGGCCACAGACAGATCTTCAATACCCTCTACGGACAAACAGATAAAAATGTTTCATACCTATGGTTTCATGCATCTTCATTGGGTGAGTTCGAGCAGGGAAGGCCTCTCATAGAAAGAATTCATAACAAACATCCTGAATGCAGGATATTGCTGACATTCTTTTCTCCCTCCGGTTATGAAGTCAGAAAAGATTACAAAGGTGCCGACATCGTTTGTTATATTCCTTTTGACACACCACACAACGTTAGAAAATTCCTTGATACCATTAAAATTGAGAAGGCTTTCTTCATAAAATATGAATTTTGGCCAAATTTCCTCAAAGGCCTTTATAAAAGGAACATAGAGATTTTCAGTGTTTCATCCATTTTCCGTGACACACAGTTGTTTTTCAAATGGTATGGCAAGGGTTATGCCAAAGCTTTATCATACTTCAAACACCTGTTTGTTCAGGACAGACACTCAAAAGACCTGCTCAAGAGCATAGGTATAACCGATGTCTCCATCGTGGGTGACACCCGTGCTGACCGTGTTCTTGAGGTAGCTGCCGCATCCAAACAATATCCTATAATAGAAAAGTTTGTCAACGGTGACCCTACTTTCATTGCTGGAAGCTCATGGCCAGCCGATGAGGAACTGTTCATACCTTATTTTATAAATAAACCCGATTGGAAACTCATTATAGCACCACACGAAATTCACGAGGAACATCTGAATGATATAGAAAACAGACTTGAAGGAAGAAAATACATTCGCCTGTCCAATGCCACATTAGATAATATCAAAGAATACAATACTCTCATCATTGATTGTTTCGGGATGCTCTCATCCATCTACCGTTACGGACATATTGCCTACATAGGAGGCGGATTCGGAGTAGGAATACACAACGTTCTTGAAGCAGCTGTATTTGAAATTCCTGTCCTGTTTGGCCCTAACAACAAACGTTTCCGCGAGGCCCAGGACCTGAAACGTATCAAAGGCGGATTTGAAATAACCGATGCCTACACTTTCAGGATACTTATTGACAAATTTATAAGTGATCCTGGATTCCTGAAAAAGGCAGGCAAGAATGCAGGAGACTACGTACGCAGCAGCAGCGGCACTTCTGATCGCATTCTTGGCGAAATCGGTCTCGACTAATCCTTTTCTTTATACCAAGAGGCATACATGTGATAGTCCCGTGCAATGCGCTGGTTGATTTCCTTGGCCTGCTCAGGATCCACATCCTTGACATATTTGGCAGGAACGCCGGCCCATATGGTGTTTGGCGGAATGACCGTCTTGCTCAGTACCACTGAGCCGGCGGCAACAATGGCCCCCTCGCCCACTACGGCGTGGTCAAGTACCACAGAGCCCATTCCTATAAGGGCATTGTCCTTGATTTCGGCACCGTGAATGGTTACATTATGGCCAACAGATACATTATCACCTATTACTGTAACAGAACGCTGGTAAAGGGTATGGATAACTGTTCCGTCCTGGATGTTGGTGCCGTTGCCAATGCGTATGGAATTCACGTCACCGCGCAGAACGGTACCGAACCAGATGCTGCATCCTTCACCTATAACCACATCGCCTATGATTGCGGCATTGTCGGCTAGGAAACAATCCTTGCCTATTTCAGGAGTGAAACCCCTTACTGATCTGATAATTGCCATATATCTGTTTACGTTTGTTTTACATTGCGAAATTAATGTAAGTTTTTGGAATTAAAATACCAATCAAACAAGTAAATGATTACTTTTGCGGTCCAAGACAATAATAACATACTAAATACTTAAAACAGCTATGAAGTTTTTGACAAATGAGAAACTGGTCATCTCTGGCGCAGCCGGTATGATCGGATCAAACATGGCACAGACTGCCATTATGATGGGACTGTCATCAAACATCTGTCTTTATGATGTTTATCTGCCCGGTTTGGAGGGTGTGGTTGAGGAACTCCGTCACTGCTCATTCCCCGGTGTGAACATCACCTTCACCGACAAGGTTGAGGAGGCTTTCAAGGATGCCAAATACATGGTTTCATCAGGTGGTGCACCCCGTAAGGCCGGTATGACCCGTGAGGATCTGCTGGTTGGCAACGCCAAGATAGCCGAGCAGCTGGGTAAGGACATCAAGACATACTGCCCTGACCTCAAGCACTGCGTAATCATCTTCAACCCGGCCGATATCACCGGTCTGGTAACTCTGGTTTACTCAGGTCTGAAACCTTCACAGATCACAACTCTTGCAGCTCTTGACTCAACACGTCTGCAGAGCGCCCTGGCCAAGCACTTCGGCATCGCTCAGGACAAGGTTACCACAGCACGTACTTATGGTGGCCACGGTGAGCAGATGGCAGTATTTGCATCAACCGCAAAGATTGACGGCAAACCTCTGACCGATATCATCGGCACTCCTGCTCTTACCGACGAGCAGTGGGCACAGATGAAACAGGATGTCATCAAGGGCGGTGCCAAGATTATCGAACTTCGCGGACGTTCATCATTCCAGAGCCCTTCATTCGTTTCAATTGAAATGATTGGCGCTGCCATGGGCGGACAGAAGTTTGAGTGGCCTGCAGGCTGCTATGTGAACAATTCACAGTTCAAGAACGTGATGATGGCTATGCCTTCAACCATTGACGCTACCGGTGTTCACTACACTGACGTTAAGGGAACCGCTACTGAGATGGCTGACATCGAGGCCAGCTACAAGCACCTCCAGGCTATGCGTGATGAGGTTATCTCACTGGGCGTTCTCCCCGCAGTAAGCGAGTGGAAGAAATACAACCCGAATCTCTAAATTTCAATCTTGTATTTAATCAGGGGATACGGTACACAATGTACCGTATCCCCTGATTTTTTGTTAACAACATGAAAAAACATGCTGAGTATATTTTTGATTGTTAAAACATAGAAAAATCATTTGTCTGTATAGTAATATATTAATACATCTTATTAATTTTGTGATAAATATCATGATTTTCCATGAATATTATACCTAATTATTTTAACATGAAAATGATTTTTATCTTTACCTTAAACATGCAGATTTCAGCGACAACCACCACTTTTGTTTTTTATCTGACAGTTGCTTCTGTCATGTGCCTGTTCGTTTCATCGCTATTTTTTATTTTGTCCATGCGCACAAAAAACAGGATAAAAAAAGAAGGGGAAATGCTGATTGAAGAAAAGAAAACCAGAACCAATATTGTCAACAATCTGGCAAATGAACTCAAGACACCCCTATCCATGATATATAATCCTGTCAAGAACATTATTGAATCAGGTCGGATAGACAATATCACCAGAACAAAACTGGAATACGTCATACAACAGACAGACAGAATGACCCAAATGGTCAATATCATCATGGAGGATACGAATGAGGGTATAGAAAAAAAGGGTGTAAATACTGAATCAGTAGAACTGAATAATTGGGTTGATTACCTGGCTGATGAATTCATAGTCAACAATGAAGGCAGGAACATCATTATCAAATCAGAACCTGACCCGACAATCGGGTCCGTAATTCTTGACAAAGCCATAACATCTGAAGCAGTTTTCGCTGTATTTGAATCTATCTTGTCATACTGTACCAAAGACTGTGAACTGACAATAAGAACAACTGAAAGAAAGGGATACTATCTGATTTCCATTGAATGCCACGGGCTGGACCTCCCTTTCGACAAAGAAAAACTGTTTGACACAAATCGCCAGAAAAACAATAGTTCGGAACAAGAGGACAAAAGAAACCTCTGTTCTACAAGAATCAGAATGAACCTTATGGGCGGAGATATAATGATAAGGTCCGGTTCAAGTAATACCAGCCTTCTTTTCCATATCAAGATTCCTATCATACCGCAAACTGAAATAAGCCTGACGGAAGAATTGGTTAAGCCATATCTATACGAAACAGGAACAGAATCCCACGAAATAAAGGATGAGGAACCAATTATCGAAACAAAAAACACTTCACTGCTGATTGTGGACGACCAGCAGGAGTTGCTGGATTTCATGAAAAAAGAATTACACCCTTATTTCAAGAATATCTATACTGAACTTGACGGAAAGCAAGCTTTGGAGACAACAGGCACAAAAATGCCCGACATAGTCATAAGTGACATAATGATGCCGCAGATGAATGGATTTGATCTGTGTAAGAAAATCAAGACAGACATCAATCTGTCACATATCCCTGTCATACTGTTGACATCGAGGACCAATCCCAAAGTGCAGGAGATGGGATACAAAATGGGTGCCGATGTCTATCTGACAAAGCCATTTGACATTAATATTCTGTACAAACTGATATGCAGCCAACTAAAGAACCGACAGGTATTAAAGAAACAGTATGCAGGAAAGCTGTTTTCAAGCATGACCGAAAATATGACGCACAGTCTGGCAGACGAACAGTTTGTGGTTAAGCTTAACAAACTTATAAAAGAAAACATTGACAACCCGAAACTGGATGTTTCGTTCCTGGTCGAAAGAATGTGCATGTCTAAAACCTCTCTCTTTCTTAAGGTGAACAATCTATTTGGGATTTCAACAGGACGATACATCAAGAAACTTCGAATGGAGGCAGCCAAGGCTTTACTTATAAATACTGACAAACATATAAACGAAATTGCCGCATGCACCGGATTCAATGAAAGCCAGTATTTCAGCTCCGTTTTCAAACATGAAACGGGAATGACCCCGAAACAGTTCAAGGAAAAATCAGTCTTAAAGACAAACTGATGAGAACACTCCTTATATTAAATTCAGCATCGGTCATATTGTTCCCGGACTATACGGTTCTTAGCAAAGATATCATGATTATTCTGTCTCCCGGTATCATTACGCTTCTTGTTTCATCGTTATCATTGATCATCACACTTTGCTTAGTTCATAAATACCAGAGAAAAGCGGAAATCGAAAGGATGAAAGCTGCAAAGACTATGGAGAATAACGAAAATAAGATATCCTATCTTGCTAACATAGTTCACGAACTGCGTACTCCATTGATTTTGATATACAACCCCATCAAAGAACTGCTCAAAAAAAAGAATATTAATAACAAAGACTTTGAACAGATTAAAGGAATATACAATCAGGTTAACAGGATGACATCTTTGATAAACCTGATATTGGACAGTAGTCGTAATAAAATTACTAAAGAAGATCTTGTTCCTGAAACCACAGAACTTAACACATGGATTAATGATAAAATAAATGATTATGACACACTATGTTACAATGGTGACCATCATATCGTTTTCCGGCCAGACCCGAGAATCAGTTCTGCTGAAATTGACAGGAATATAATTGAAACAGGTTTGTCAAATCTTATTAACAATGCGATTAAATATAGTCCTAAAGGAACAACAATAACCGTTTTCACCAAAAGAGAAGGAGAACAAGTTTCCATAACCGTCAAAGACCAGGGAAGAGGTTTCCATTGTGATTCCGAAGAACTGTTCCGTAAAAACTTCAGGGAAAAACCTGATGACAGTGTCCCCGGATATGGTCTCGGACTTACCTATGTCCGTTTCTTGATGGAACTGGCTGAAGGCACCATAACAGCATCTCATAATGATGACGGCATAGGATCTTCATTCTCTATTACTTTTCCTATCCGGTTTCGAAAATGAATGCATTTGCAGGTACTTTGAAACTGACAAACAAAAAAATCACTACATTAGCGGGCATAAACCGGAACCCGCATGAAAAGTCTTCTGATAATACTGCTGATTTTACTGTCATCCCTTTTGGCCTGTTTTGTTATAGCCAGAAAAAAAATTTTCCGCATCAGACAAAGAAAAAAAAGCAGAAAGACCCGGCAAACCGTTACACCTGCAATCCGATATAAATCAATAAACGATGAAGAATTCATAAATAATATCAATCAGTTCATTAAAGATAATATTTCCAGTCCCCTACTTGGAGTTGAATCAGTTGCGGAACATATGAATATTTCCAAGACAACGCTATTCAACAAGATGAAAAATATTACCGGAACATCAACCAGCAAATATATCAGGAATATAAGAATCGAAACAGCACTGAAATTGCTGTCTGAAACCAATAAAGGCATAGGACAGGTTTCTATCGAAACAGGTTTTTCTGACAGCCATTATTTCAACAAAGTGTTCAAGCAAGCTACCGGAATAACACCCACCCAATACAAGACATCATTGCATGATTAGTCACAAAGGTTTATAGACAGAACCTGGCGATGCCTTTATCAATCCCTTCATTTCCAAATTGAAAAGAATTGAAGTCAGCTTGACATAAGGTATGTTACAATCCACAATAATAGTATTTACATGCACTCCTTGAGCTTTAACTCTTATGCGCTCATATACCTTTTCTTCATCTTGAGAGAGTTCAATAAATAATTTTTTCTGTTCAGGTACTGTTTTTGATCCTGTACTCCAGTTCATGGCGTTCAAGAAATCCTCGGCCGAAGTAATCAAATTGGCTCTGTTTGTTCTAATCAGCTCGTTGCAGCCAACTGAGCACGGATCCCCCACACTTCCAGGAAAGGCGAAACAGTCACGATTATAACTCTCGGCTATTTCTGCTGTAATAAGGGAACCTCCCTTTGCTTTCGACTCGACTACTACTGTTGCATCAGCAAGACCTGCAATAATACGGTTTCTACGGACAAAATTGTTCTTAAACGGAGCTGTCCGGCTCATGAATTCAGTCACGAGAGCACCGTTTTCTAACATAGATTTCGCAATAGACCTGTGTGAAGAGGGGTAAATCATGTCCAATCCATGTCCTAGAACCCCTACCGTACAACAACCTGCTGACAAGGATTTCTTGTGAGCTTCAATATCTATTCCATACGCAAGTCCACTTACCACTACTATATCAGGACACAATCTATATAGTTCTTCAACAAAAGAACCACACATTCTGAGACCATACTCTGTAGGTCTTCTGGTTCCAACAATGCTGACTATATGCAAAGCATTGAGGTCTGCATTACCCAATTTAAACAGGACAAGAGGTGCATCGCTGCAATCCCTCAGACGAGCCGGATATTCCTCGTCAGCAAATGTTATGCAACTGATTCCATGTCTATGTATGAATTCAATTTCTTCGCTGACAAAAGAAAAATACCCGGTGTCGTTCAAAGCCTCTATGAGACTCTGTCTGACTCCGGGTATAAGTTCTTTAAGATGATTACGGCACTTGAAGATTTCCTTCGCGCTACCTAACTGTTCATACAGGAATTTGGCTCCTGTACATCCCAATCCATCTATCCTGTTCAAAGTGAGCAATGCCATCAGTTCATCTTCCGGCATTATTCACTTTTTTTATTTCACTATCAGAAACCTGCGAGGGCGCTCTGATATTTTACAAATTCAATGTCGTTCTTAATTCTGTTCTTCAATGTAGGATCAAGGCTGACAGCCTTCTGCAGATTCTGCGCAACAGCAGCGGCATCATTGGTACGTGCAGCTGCAACAGCGAGCAGATATGCAGTATTTGCATCAGCATTCTTTACTGCATTGAGGACTCTCTTGGCTCCATTATAATCCTTGGTCATTATCATGGCCAAAGCCTCTGCATTAGTGTTACTTCCTCTCAAAGCAGAGAGAGCACGCTCATACTGTCCCTGTGCAATATACATGTTACCCAGAGCCTCCTGATTAGCCTTGCTGTCGCCACCTTTTGCAAAGTATGAAGCAGCCTCAGCAGCCTTGTTTTGTGCAAGGCAGAGAAGTCCCATGTTAGTATTGGCATCTGCAGCGGAAGGATTCAGTTGAAGTGCTTTCTTGAAATTGGATTCAGCAACAGCCATATCACCATCGTTGAAAGCAATCTCTCCAAGATTGTTGAATGCACGGTAATCATTGGGGAAATTCCTTGTTACAGTGGTGTAGATATCCTTTTTCTCGTTCTTGTTTGAAGTTAATGTAGCGGCATAAAGCATCTCCTCGATACTGAGAGCTTTAGGATCCGACTTGTAGGTCTCCCTTATTTCATCATCAGAACGGCCTATTATCTGATAGTTAAGTGTCAGACGTGCACGACGCAACTGAGGCAGGATGTCAGCGGCAAGGTCATTATAGACTGCTGAAAGATTCTTGATTTCAGCCTCACGACGTTCCGGATCGTCATACATAGAGAGAACACGGAGAATAAGATCCTTGTCCTGCAGGTTTGACTTGCTGACCAGTTCCTTGAAACCTTCCCAGTCCTGAGCTGTATAGTTGGACTCTACGTCGGCATCAATCTTAGCTTTCTTAATCTCATTCTTGATATAATTGGATGCATTGGATTCACGCTGGCTTGCCAGTCTGTCATTCAGCTTGACACCACCATCAGGCGAAGCATATGCCGATACCTGGACGTTTTCAATCTCATAATTGTTATCAGCGGCATAATCCTTCATAGATTCCTTCAAAGCCTTTACGGCATCACTGTTGGTTTCCGATGAACGGATATTGGCCTGCTGGATAACGAACATGATGTTAGCATCCTGAGCCTGTTTGATTATACGCTGGAATGCATCCTGTGAAGAAACAGTGTTGGCACCTTTGGCTGCCTCCGAATAGAGTTCAGCAGTAGAAATCACGCCATCGGCAATCTTTACGGGAGCAATTTCTATCTTCTTACCGTTCTTTAATGCGTTGAAAGTAACGTAAAGTTCCGATTTTGCCATCTCAGGCTGATACTTGAAGGCATCCTTGAAAGTGAAAGTTCCACCGTCTTTATAATTGACGACCTTGTTGTTTCCCTGAACCTTTTCACCTTGAAGAGTGACAGGCTGACCTTTCACAGAACCTCCGTCCCAGCGAAGTTCAGGAGTAGCAGTACACACAACCTTCTTAGGAAAGAATTTGGCAGGGAATGTACCTGTTACAGTATAAGGCACTTCACCACCAACAGCCTCAAGAATTTCCGGTGTCACAACATAGTAGTCCGAAGACATGTCCATTCCGGACTTACATCCGACCAACACCAGAAGACCTGCGCCAATAAGCGCGAAACGTAGTGATTTTGACATAATTAAATTATTTTACGTGGTTTGTATCGTCTATTTTTCTTACAATTACGCAAACATACAAAAAAATACAGAATCTCAAATCCCCGACGCAACATTATTTTTTCAAATCCTGGATGTTTCTGGGATGATGGGTTATTATTTCTTCGCGTAGTCGGGAGCGGTCGATATGTGTATATATTTCAGTGGTGGTTATTTTTTCATGTCCAAGCATTGCCTGGATAGCCCTAAGATTAGCTCCTCCTTCAAGAAGATGGGTGGCGAACGAATGCCTGAAAGTATGCGGACTCACCTTCTTCCTGATTCCTGCCTTTGCTGCCAAATCCTTTACAATATCGAACACCATGACTCTGGTAATAGGTCTTCCTCGTCGGAAACTCAGAAACAAGAATGGTTCTGCTCCTGGTTTTATTTCAATATGGCAACGCTGTGAAAGGTACAATTCTATTTCATGCAGTGCCTTTCCTGATATAGGTACCAGACGTTGTTTGCTACCCTTTCCTGTAACTCTGATGAAAGCCTCCTCGGGATAAATGTCCGCCATCTTGAGACTGCACAGTTCCGACACTCTCAAACCGCAACTATACATTGTCTCTATCATGGCTACATTACGTTGCCCCTCAGGTAAAGACCGGTCGATAGCTTGCAGCATTGCATCTATTTCCTGCACTGACAGGACATCGGGAAGGTGTCTTCCTGTTTTAGGAGATTCCAGCAATTCCCCGGGATTATCCTCACGGTATCCGTCTATATTCAGGAATCTGAAAAAGGAACGTACCCCTGAAATAATACGTGACTGTGATCTGGGTGCTATTCCCAAGTCCCCCATAGCTGCCGCAAATCCATGAAGATCATCAACATTGACTTCAAGGATATCCTTTCCGCTATCTTCAAAATAACAAATCAGCTTGTTCACATCATCTGCATAAGCCTCGGCCGTATTAAGAGAAAGGGATTTTTCCAGCAGGAGGTATTGGCGATACCTCATGAGCACCGCTTTCTGTTCTAATCGGGAGTTATCTCTGCCGTCAGCTTTCATTATTAGAGAAAACCATTTACCTTTGCAACCGACAGGTTTCTTAATGGAGGGTCAGTCACAAAGATACGAAAAAATGTCATTGACAGGACAAGGCATAGGTTATACCGGTGAGGACGAATTGGAAGAATATATCTCCATGCACATTTCGCCGGAAAGTGGACTTTTGAAATCACTCTATAGAGAGACAAACCTTTCCATGCTGAACCCCCGTATGGCTTCAGGTCATATACAAGGGAGGTTGATAAAAATGCTTGTCTCCATGGTCAATCCTGTCAATGTTCTGGAAATAGGGACGTTTTCCGGATACTCAACCTTGTGCATTGCCGAGGCTCTGTCTTCATCAGGAACAGTTCATACCATTGAGATTGACGATGAAAAGGAGGATTTTATCCGAAGATGGTTTGACGCTTCGCCTTATTCCGACAGGATAAGACTACATATTGGTGATGCGCTTGAAATTGTTCCTAAACTGGGCATACTCTTTGATGTGGCATTCATTGACGGAGAAAAGAGGGAGTATCCTGATTATTGGAACAAATTGTATCCTTACATAAGACCTGGCGGTTTCATCATTGCGGACAATACCCTTTGGAATGGACACGTTGCTGAACCCGGATTCAAAGACGGACAGACTGAGGCAATCAGAAGATTTAATGATATGGTAGCAGCAGACAATCGGGTTGAAGTGGCTATCATTCCCATTCGTGACGGTCTGTCAATTATCAGAAAGAAAAAAGATTGACATATGGATAATACAAGACAACAGAAGATTTCGAGGCTGATCCAAAAGGAACTGAGTGAGATGTTCCTGATGCAGACAAAACTGACAAAAGGACTTATGGTGACAGTCAGCGGAGTAAAAGTAAGCAGTGACCTAAGCATTGCAAGCGTTTATCTCAGTATATTCCCTTCCGAAAAAGGAGAAGAGACTATCCGTAACATTAATTCCAATGTCAAAGAGATAAGATATGATCTTGGACAGAGAGTAAGATACCAGTTGCGCATAATTCCTGATCTCCGTTTCTTCCTTGATAAAACGCTTGATTACATGGCTCATATCGACGAATTGCTGAAAAAATAAATGCCTGTACCAAGGTGAACATCTCCTTTTACATAGCAAAGCGCTATCTATTCGCTAAGAAAAGTCACAACGTCATCAATGTGATTTCAGCCATTTCTGTGGCAGGAATTGCATTGGCATCGTTCGCACTGATTTGCACCCTTTCCGTATTCAATGGTTTCCACTCCCTAATCTCCACTCTTTTTTCGGATTTTGATCCGGAACTTAAAGTCGTACCTGTACATGGCAAGTTTTTTGGAACCAATGATGAAAGGATAATCTCAGCCCAAGCTCTTTCTTTTATAGAAGTATGTTCTTTCACTCTTGAAGAACAGGCGTTGCTGCAATACAAAAGCAGACAACAGATTGCAATTATCAAAGGTGTGGACGATAACTTTCATGATCTTGCCGACATAGAATCAATCCTGTTTGGCAACGGCATTTACATGCTTTCCGATGAGGTTTGCGACTACGGTATTCTCGGTATCAATCTGCTCAGGAAAATGGATTGCGGTGTCCAGCCGGTCAATCCTCTTACTCTCTATGTTCCCAAAAAAGGAGGAAGCGTCAATATGGTCAATCCCGCAACGGCCTTTAATTCTGCACAGATATTTTCACCGGGAGTATTCTTCAAAGTGGATCAGGAAAAGTACGATGACAATTACGTTCTTGTATCATTAGACCTGGCAAGGAGATTGACGGGTCATTTTGACAATGCCTCCGCAATGGAACTGAAAATTGCCCATGGCACCGGCATCAGAAAAGCAAAACGCGAACTGAAGTCCATTTTGGGAGAAGATTTCAGAATATTGGACCGCTACCGTCAACAAGCCGACGTGTTTAAGGTGGTTAAACTGGAAAAACTGATTTCTTATCTTTTCCTTTCATTCATTCTTCTTATTGCCTGTTTCAATATTATTAGTTCATTGATTATGCTCATGATAGAGAAACAGGATGATGCCGTTTTACTTAAAAGCCTCGGTGCCGAAGAAAAAACCGTCGAAAAAGTATTCGTAATTAACGGAATCCTGATTTCCGTAACCGGAGCGATAGCAGGACTGGCTGCAGGAATAGTGGCAGTTATGCTCCAACAACAATTCGGACTCATCAAACTAGGGAATGCCGGTAATTTCATTGTCGATTACTATCCGGTAAATCTTAAGATAACAGACATCCTCATGGTTCTGATGACAGTAATAGCTGTCAGTTTCATATCCATACGTCCCATAGGACGCATTGCCCGGAAATTTATTGGAAACAGTCAAAGGGAATAAGGCGATTCTCTCTATTACAATGTCACCGATTCCGCATTTATCTCACCATTCATGAAAATAGAGGCATTCGGAAGAAAAGTCTCAACAGATTCCGTCGTTAGAAGTCTGCACGAAGCATTTCTGGTACAACGGGAATCTATCTCCGGATGACGCTCCAGATAATCTTTCAGTGATGAAGCGACATATTCACCTTGGGATACAATCCTGATATGGTCCGGAACGTATTTTTTGATTTTATCAATCAGCAACGGATAGTGAGTGCATCCCAAAAGTATCGTGTCAATCTCAGGATCTCTAGACAAAAGATTTTCCACATGCCGCCTTATGAAATAATCCGCACCGTCCGAACCTGACTCTCCGTTTTCCACAAGAGGAACCCAAATCGGGCACGACTCTCCTGTCACTGTAATATCAGGAAAGAGCTTGTTTATTTCAAGAGGATATGAAAGCGATTTCACGGTACCTGGAGTAGCCAACAGACCCACATGTCGGGTCTGTGTCATACTGCCGACAGATTCAACTGTGGGACGGATAATACCCAATACGCGACGGCTTGAATCTATACGGGGCAAATCAATCTGTTGGATAGTTCTCAAAGCCTTGGCCGATGCAGTGTTGCAGGCAAGTATAACCAAATGACAGCCCATATCGAACAGCTTGCAGACACATTGAAGCGTAAATTCATATACCACCTGAAAAGACCTGGTACCGTAAGGTGTACGGGCATTATCTCCTAAATACAGGAAATCATAATCCGGAAGAACGTTCCGGATGTGCCTGAGAATGGTCAGTCCACCGTAACCGGAATCAAAAACCCCGATTGGACCCGGGTCAGAAGACAACGGATTCTTGTTCATTTCAGTTCATATTACTTCAAAGGCATCAGATTGCTGCCGGAACTGTCTCCTCCTTCCGAAACTGTTTCCTTAAGCCCAAGCAAACGGTAAACACGATTGGAGATATCCACCCCTCTCTCAGGATCGATATAAAGGTATGTCTTTGTTCCAGTATCAATGACATAATCCAAGTTCATGGACTTTCCGGCATTGTTCACTGCCTTGATCAATTTTTCCTTTATAGGGACAAGCAGCTCCTCGCGCCTGTTTTCCAACTCGCTCTGAGCACTGTCACGAAATTCAGAGTATGTGTCCATCAGCACTTGAAGCTCTTTTTGCCTTTTGGCAACAATGGAAGGAGCAAGCTGGTTCTGTACCAGCATGAACTCGACATACTGACGTTCAAACTCTCTCTTGGAGCGGTCTATTTCCTCCTTGTAATCGGATTGGATTTTCTGAAGATTCTCCTGTGCCACCTTGTATTCTGGCATGAGTTTCAGGGTTCCATTGAAATCCATATATCCGAAATGTCCTGACTGAGCCCATAATGAAACAGGTAGCAAGACCATTATTACGGAGAACAACAATTTAACAGTTTTCATGCGGGGAGTAGTTGATTTGTCGTTTGAAAAAGTCACAAGGGGGAAACGGACATTCAAAGTCCGTATTCCCCCTTCTCCGGGTGATAAAAATATTATTTTATTCCTAATTTGGCCTTTACAGCCTCAGTTACGTCTGTAGTAAGAGTGGAGTTTACGAACGGTATCACACCATTGGCAACATCAAAGATACAGGTATATCCTCCTTCCTCGCCTACTTCCTTGATGGCTTTCTGAAGCTTGGTTAGAAGCTTCTCCATCAATTCGTTATTCTTGTTGTTAAGATTGGTCAGGCAATCATCATGATACTGTTCCATCTTCTGCCTGCTCTCCATTATCTCCTGTTCGCGACGTGTCCTGATATTCTCAGGAAGAGATTCGCGTTGTTTATCATAATCCTCAAGCTTCTTGGAATACTCATTCATCATATACTGAAGTTCCTCATCATATTGTTTCTGAAGCGTTTCAAGCTCCGTCTGCGATGCCTTGAACTCAGGCATCAGCTGAGCTACTTCATTGGAATTGATATTCCCGAATTTCTGTCCGTACATGCACATCGGTGCAAGTGCTATAAGAACAAACAATAATTTTTTCATATCTACTTAAAATGTGTTAGTTATCCGATTACACTGCAAAATTAATCAATTAATTCGAATAGCCCAGCCTACGAAGCACTTCGTTGCTGATATCTATCTTGGGCGATGCATAAACCATGCTGGAAGCCGATGACCGGTCAATTACCATCTGGTATCCTTCGGCTTCACTGATCTGTTTGACAGCCTCGTATATTTCATCCTGAATGGGATTCATGAGACTCTCCCTCTTCTTGAACAGTTCTCCCTCAGGACCGAAATACTGACGTTTTAATTCACTGGCCTGTTTCTCCTTGGCCACGATTTCCTCCTCTTTCTTGGTCTTCTGTTCATCAGAAAGGAAAACAGACTCATTCTGATAATTCTTGTACAGAGTCTGGGCTTCAAGTGACACCGCCTCTACCTCTGCCTGCCAACGTTTTGAAAGTTGGTTAAGCTGTTCATTGGCACGTTCATAAGCCGGTATCCTGTTCAGTATATACTCCATATCAACCAAAGCGAATTTCTGCGCACCTGCGGTGAGGCAGAAAAGGCACATAAGTGCTGCAATAGTAATGTTCTTCTTCATAATATCGTCGTTTTTCCTTAATATAGTCTTTATTGCTGTTTTGTTAAAACTCCTGGCCCAACACGAAGTGTATCTGACTGCCACTGTAAGTCCTGGATCCATTGATAGGATCAAATCCATATCCCCAATCAATACCCATCAATCCAATCATAGGAAGGAACACGCGCACACCCACGCCCGCGGAACGTTTTAAGTCAAACGGATTGAATCTGGAAATGGAGGTCCACGCATTTCCGGCCTCGAGGAAGGCCAAAGCATAGATTGTAGTTGAATTCTCCATCATAAGTGGATATCGCAACTCAGTTGACATGCGCGTGTAGGCATAGCCGTCAGAATAGGGAGTAAGAGCACCGTTGTCATAACCTCTCAATCCGATGATGTCGGTAGCGTATGTGTAGGATCCGCCGCTCATGCCGTCACCGCCCATGAAGAATGTCTCGAACGGTGATTTCTTATACTTGTTATAGTGTCCCAACAGACCGAAATCCATACGGGTCATTAGAACAAGTCTTCTCTTTATACCATTTGTAAGGGAAGTATATGTACGGCTTGTGAATTTCCATTTGTTGTACTCTATCCACTTGTGTTTCTGTTCAAGCTCGGACTGGTAAGTAGCCGAGTTCGGATCTGACGCAAGATTCTTGTAATCGACACCGTCGAACAGTGAATATGGAGGAGTCAATGCTACGGACAGTGTATAATCAGATCCCGACGTGGGATACAACGGGCTGTTGGATGTGGAATGACTCAGCTCGAATGTAAGATTGATGTTATTACACGTCCCGTTGTGTATGAGAAAATATCTCCACTGCTTTAAGTCATACATGGTATAGGAGAGAGAAGTTCTGAGAACTGTATAAACGTCGGGCCAGTTCAGGCGCTTGCCCCATCCTATTGAACCTCCTATCATCCTGATATATGTGTCAGGATCATAATATGACTCATAATTGTTGTAATAACTGTTGCCGTAGTAGTTATAATTTCCGTAACCGTAGTAATAGTTATACATGTTCTGGTAGTAGGCGGAATTGTAATAATTACTGCTGATGTCCGACTGCTTGGAATAGTACATGTTCACCCAAAGAGAGTTGGGACGTTTTCCTCCGAACCAGGGATCCATGAATGAGAAACTCCATGAATGATAGAATTTTCCGTTTGATGAACCGCTTATTGAAAATGTCTGTCCGTCGCCCTGAGGCAAGAAATTATGGTAATTATCACTTCTGTGGAACAGGTTATACATGGAAAAATTCGTGAATTTCAGGGAAACACGTCCAATCAGACCGGTCTGTCCCCATCCGGCAGACAGTTCGACCTGGTCATTGGGCTTTGATTCGAGTTCCCAGTTTATGTCAACAGTACCGTTTGATTGATCCGGCCTGACATCGGGATTGATAGCTGTCGGTTCAAAATGCCCCATGTTGGCTATCGTACGATATGAGCGTTCCAGAGCATCGTAAGAGAACACATCACCCGGGCGTGTATAGAGCTCTCTGCGAACAACGTTCTCATAAACTCTGTCATTACCGTATATATTCACCCTGTTGATGGTATGTTGGGCTCCTTCGGCAATTCTTATCTCAAGGTCAATGGAATCACCCTCCACATTGGCTTCCACCGGATTAACCTGTGCCATTACATAACCACCATTGTAATATTGACGGACTATGGCATCCTCATCCTTATTGGTCCTTTCATCCAGCTTCTTCTGATTATATACTTCGCCCCTCTTCATGTTCAGGACATCATTCAGGGCATTGCTGTTATATACGCTGTTGCCTATCCACTTCACATTCCTCAAATAGTATCTGTCACCCTCGTCAAAAGTGAGCCAGACATCAACAGTATTGTCATCAGGGTTGCTTGAAACGCTGTCCCTGACGATATAGGCATCGCGGTAACCAAGTTCTCCATATCTTTCACGGATGTTATCCATATCACCCAGAAACTCTTCATTGACGAATTTCTTTGTACGGAAGAAATCAAGCAGGTATCCCTTTTCGTTCGTTTTCTTCATCAGCCTGCGGATCTCCCTGTCCGAAAGAACCTCATTGCCCTCTAAATGGATCTCCCTGACCTTGACCTTATCCTTTCGGTCAATGTATATATCAACATATACCAACCCGTCCTCATCAACTTCACTACGTTCCTGTATTCGGACAACGGCATCCTTGTAGCCCTTTTCATCATAATATTTCCTGATCAGGACCTCGGAACGGTTAAGCACATTTGGGGTAATCTGTGTTCCGGGAACAAGTTTGAGCTTATCCTCCAACTCATTCATCTCTCCTTTCTTTATTCCATGAAACACACATTCTTTCAACTTGGGACGGTGAACCACCTCTATCTCAAGCCAAATTTTGTCCCCCGAAATCTTAGTGGCAAGTATCCTCACGTTTGAGAACAGTCCGTTCCTCCACAGGCGTTTCATGGCATTTGATATTTCAGGGCCGGGGACGGCAAGACGCTGCCCCACAGAAAGACCTGACAGGTTCTTAAGGGTCTTGGCGTTCTGGTCATCGCCCTTGACGGTTATATCGGCAATCTCATAACGTTTGGGAGTGCCCGAATAGAGAATAACAGGGTTCTCCTGTTCTGTTTCGTTCCCGATCTGTGCATTTGACAGCACAAACGGAACAGAAAGGAGCAACAGTGCCAATATCTTTCTTCTCATCATTTCATCATTCCTTTAATGTCTGCTCCACCTGATCACCTGTAAGGCCGAAACGACGTTCACGTTGCTGATAATAGTATATTGCCTTGCACAACTCCTCCAGGTTGAAATCAGGCCAGTATGTATTGCAGAAATAGAATTCGGTATAAGCGGACTGCCAAAGCAGGAAATTGCTCAGACGCAACTCGCCACCGGTCCTGATCAGCAATTCCGGATCGGCCACGAAGTTTGTTGTCAGAGCCTGTGACACAGTATCCTCGTTTATTTCATCGGCTTTCAGTTCACCGTCAGCCACTTTCAAGGAAATCTTCCTTACGGCCTCGGTAATCTCCCATCTGGACGAATAGCTCAAAGCCAGTATCAGGTGCAGGCGGTCAAAATGCTTGGTGTTCTCTATGCAATGGTTAACCTTATCCATTACCCATGAAGGTATTTTACTAGTATCACCTATGACATGGAAACGGGTTTCGTTTTTCAGGAACATCTCCTCCTCCAGATTGTCGAAAAGCAATTGCATCAATGTATAAACCTCCTCTTCAGGACGGTTCCAGTTTTCCGTGGAAAAAGTATAAAGTGTCAGGTATTTGATTCCCAAGGCAATACCGTCCAACAACAAGTTCCTTACTACTTCGACGCCCTTGACGTGTCCGGCCGTACGTTCCAAGCCTCTGGCCTTGGCCCAACGTCCGTTTCCGTCCATTATTATTGCAACATGATTGGGCATCCTGTCTCTATCCAACCGTTCCTGAAATGTCATATTTTCCATTGTTATTCAATTCATTTGATTTCATTGCAATCACAAGGCCGTCTGAACATGTCAAACGTTATGTACAGCATTGTAAAGCCATAGCTGTCCTTGTTTTTTATCCCTTTGCCGCTTATCAGGAACGGATCGTTCAATACGGAACCCTCCCGAGAAGTTACATCAAGTCTGTCTGAAGAGCTGAACCTCATGGTCCATTCAGCACCTATGTTCACTCTCTCCGAAAGTTTATACCTTACACCCATCCCCACAGGTATGCATAAAGCAAATTCATCGGTCGCGGGCTTGGGTGCAAACACAAGGCCCACTCCTGCAAGTCCGTAAGGAGCTATTCTGTGGCACCCGTCCCAAGGAGTCATACTGTAGCCGCAGAATCCCCATTCTGCCTGTAGGCCTGCCTCATAGATAGTACGGCTAAAAGAAACTCTGTCTTCCGGCAGAACTCCGAACGAATTCCCGGAATCACCGGATATTCCAGCCGCAGCCAGACCTGCTTTCAGGGAAAAACGTCTGTTCACGTTATATCTTGCAATAAGTGATGCCATACCGTTTGTATTCCTGTACAAGCGCGTATTGGCATCACCCATATAGAAGGCTCCGCCACCGCCTATACCAAATTCCATGAAGTAGCCTTCATCCTGTCCTGCAGAACGGCAGCACAGGAACAGGAATACCATTGTCAGAATATGTCTTGGACGGCAATTCATCATTCAAAGCCTGTTTAATCTGTTGATTGCACCCCTCCAAACCTTTCCTTCGTCCGTGATGAACCAGATACCACCAAAACCATCCGTAGCACATGCCACCTTAGTCCCCGTCCCCTTCAGGCCTTCCGGGAACTGCATGAAATTGTTGAACGTGGTATAGTAATCGGAATACCTGTCACACTCGTTCCAAGTCAGACCGTGGTCCAATGACTGCCAGAACACAGAAACAGGGGTCCCGAAAGCGAACAGGGAACCGTCGTAGCTTATCATTGAGAGATTCTCAAGAACCGGCAGTTCAAGGGATCCTTTCAAAGCATCGGTCTGTCGTGTCCATGTATCGTCAACAGACAGTCTCGTCCATACAGATGAACGTACGCTCCCCCCCTCATTGACGAGTCCGGCAATAACATATCTCAGAATACCGGGATTTGTAGCAAGAGTATCGCAGAACAGGGTGACGGACCTGTCCGGAAATCCGGACGGAACAACCTGCTCCTTTACCCAAGTCACCATATCAGTTGAACTGACCAGCATTCCTTCAGTATCCACAGCCCAGATAACCCCACTTCCGTTCCCAGTGGAAAACAACATGGAAAGGGACGCACCGGCAGATGACCATGTTATACCGTCAACTGATTTGAAAAGGTCTGTACCACAAACAGTATAGAACGTATTTCCGAAAAGGATTACGGAACCGTTCCACCCGTCAGCCTCTATCCCGGAAAGTTCAGCCGGCTCGCTCCATGAAACGTCCCTGACATTTGTCCAGGTAACGTAAGGCACGTTCCCGGGGCCTACACAATAATCATAAAGGATATCGTCCCGGCACACAGCCATTTTCTGACTGAATCCGGTCACACCGTTATTGTAAAAGTTGCGCCAGCTCATGGAATCAGGATTCACCTTGTGCACATTGAGATTGAATGAATATTCTCTGAGGTAAGTCTCATCAGTTGAAATCGCATAGAACTTGAGAGGACGGGTGAAATCAATCGCCGCATCAGAGCTCCATTTCATGACGAGACTGTCCTCTACGTCATCGTACCTGTAAAAAACTGTGCCGTATGAACCTATAGTACAAGTAACGGAATTGAGTATCGAACCTTGAGCCAAAGAGTCCCTGTTATAAATACGGTTGTTGATCTGGTCAATTGTCATGGGATACATTGAACCGTTTTCACGGACCTGAATGATTGTATCCCTTCGAAGGTAGTTGACATCGTTTTTCGAAACGTAGTAATAACCGAGCTTGAACGAAGTGATGGCGGCATAAGGTGAAGTCTCCACCTTGATATCCTCAAAGCAGGAAACGGTCAATGCCAATATGACCAGCGATAATATAAGGAACAAACTCTTTTTCATATTCAGATAACGCATTCACACTAAACTTCGTGCAAAAATAGCAACAATTTCCTTCCGAGCGTGTGTAATATTGTTGTTTTATATTAAATAGTAGTTATGTACGCTTATATTTTCGTAACTTCGCGCCAAACAATACCCAAATGGACAATATCAAGAAACAAGTGGCACGCGAACTCTTGAGGATAGGTGCCGTCAAAGTTCAGCCTGAAAGACCTTTTACCTGGGCATCAGGATGGATCTCCCCGTTTTACTGTGACAACCGCAAAGCACTCTCTTATCCGGAAGTTAGGAGCCTGGTCAAGGAATCTCTCTGTGCCGCTATTGAAAACGGTTTTCCGGAATTTGACGTTATTGCAGGTGTCGCTACAGGCGCTATTGCTCAAGGTGCCCTTGTCGCTGACAGGTTGGGCAAACCTTTCGTATATGTGAGGTCTGCACCCAAAGACCACGGACTTTCCAATCTGATTGAGGGATATATGGAGAAAGGAAGCCGGGTAATGGTTGTGGAAGACCTCATTTCGACCGGAGGAAGCAGCTTGAAAGCAGTTCAGGCTATACGTGATGCTGCATGCTCTGTAACAGGTATGGTAGCATCCTTTACATACGGATTCAATGTAGCCGAAAACGCCTTTGCCCAAGCTGATGTACGGCTGGTGACTTTGACAGATTACAAATCGATGCTTGAGACCGCCCTCGAATCAGGATACATCAAGGAGGAACATCTTCCTGAACTTGAGAAATGGCGCGAGAATCCATCAGAATGGGGAAGATGATATGAAAAGGATAGAAAGTCAGGTAAAGCACATACCTTATCCTCAGGAGCAGGTTTATGCAAAGGTTGCCGATCTGAGCAATCTCCAGTCCGTTGCGGAGGGACTCTCATTGCAGGAGGGAGTGGACATTTCCGCAAAGAATCTGCATTGCACGGCAGATATGGCCGAATGCGACATTTCGCCAGTAGGACATATTTCACTCTCAATCGTCTCACGCGAACCCTTCAAATGCATCAAGATGGAGACTTTACAGTCACCTATCCGTATGATAGCATGGGTACAGATCGTCTCCACCGGCCCGGACTCATGCAAGATACGCGTTACCCTTGATGCCGATATCAACATGATTATGGCCAAGATGATTGAAAAGCCCTTGACTCAAGCAGTTGATAAACTGGCCGATATGCTCGCCATAATACCTTATTGAATTGAGACAGTCATGAAACCGATATGGGACAAGGGGAAACCCGTCAATGAACTGATTCAGCGCTACACGGTAGGGCGCGACCGCGAGATGGACCTGATGCTTGCCAAATCCGATGTCATAGGATCGCTGGCACACATCACCATGCTTCAATCCATAGGACTACTTGGTGCCGATGAGCTGGATGTCCTGTCCAATGGGCTCAAGGATATCCTGGTATCCATACAACAAGGCATCTTCGTCATAGAAGACGGCGTGGAGGATGTTCATTCCGAGGTGGAACTCATACTCACCAGAAAATATGGTGAAATGGGAAAGAAGATACATAGCGGCCGCTCCAGAAACGACCAGGTTCTGGTTGACCTCAAACTCTTCACCCGCGACAGGCTCCATTCCCTCGTAAACTCAGTAAAAGCCCTGTTCGACATACTCATCAAACAGAGTGAAAGATTTAAGGACGTACTCCTCCCGGGTTACACACATCTGCAGATAGCAATGCCGTCATCTTTCGGGCTATGGTTCGGAGCCTATGCCGAAGCGCTTGCGGATGACATGCTCCAGATTCAAGCGGCATACCGTATGGTTAACAGGAATCCTCTCGGTTCTGCAGCAGGTTACGGCTCATCCTTCCCTCTGGACAGGCAGATGACCACTGACCTTTTGGGTTTCGAATCAATGAACTATAACGTAGTTTATGCTCAGATGACACGCGGCAAGATGGAGCGTAATGTAGCAAACGCTCTTGCCTCGGTCGCTGCCACAATCAGCCGTCTGGCTTACGATGCCTGCCTGTACAACAGCCAGAACTTCGGGTTCATCAAACTGCCCGAAGACTGCACTACCGGTTCCAGCATCATGCCTCACAAGAAGAATCCCGACGTATTTGAGCTCACACGTGCCAAATGTAATCTGATACAGTCCATTCCGCAACAGATAACGCTCATGACCAACAATCTTCCGAGCGGCTATTTCCGTGACATGCAGATGGTCAAGGAGCTTTTCCTTCCTTCATTCAGTATGCTGGAAGAATGTATTGCAATGACTGCATATATGCTTGAGCACATCAAGGTTCGTGAAGATATCCTGTCCGACCCCAAATATGACGCAATCTTCAGCGTTGAAGAGGTGAACCGGCTTGTGCTTGAAGGAGTTCCCTTCCGCGAGGCTTACCGCCAGGTGGGAGCAGCAATCGAGAACGGCACATTCAAAGCCGACCGCAACCTGCACCACACTCATGAAGGCAGTATGGGAAATCTCTGCAATGACCGGATCGCCGGACGTATGGACAAACTCATAGAGGATTTCGGGTTTGAGAAATCCGATGCCGCCATATTACGTCTTGTTTCACGCTGAGAAACCATGAAGAAGGCATTGTTCCTGATGCTCGCTCTTTTGCTGTCAACCGATTGCGAGAACAGTTACAGCACAATGTCCGTCAAATACCGGGTCCGTTTCACATGCCGCACGGACACCGCTCCTTTCAACCAGATTTCCACACCCGGACGTTTCCTTACCGTCAGGATGCTCCCCGATGGAAATCTCTCTATCCTAGATCCCGATGGAAAAGAAACCACACGCCCCCTGACCCAAAAGGAATCATCCTCTTTCGCATTGGGACTTAGCGGCCTTATCATTGGAAAACCTTTGTTTGAAACTGACCCCACATCGGTCTCCGCATTTGACCTTGCATGTCCTGAGTGTGACCAGCAGCGGTATCGTCTGACTATTGACCTTTCCGGCAATGCCAAATGTGCAAAATGCGGCAACACCTGGAACCTCAACAATGGAGGATTTCCCGTTGAAACCGCATCAGGTAAAGTCAGGACTCTCTACCGCTACCCCGTGAAAACGGCTACCAACTCAATAACCGTCTCAAACTGACTGAAAAATGAAAATACTGATAACAGGTATCACATCAGGATTGGGAAAGGCTATGGCTGAGAGACTATCCCGTGAGGGACATTGTGTATATGGTACATTCCGCCGGGACTGTGAAACAATTCCCGGAGTGCATTATCTCAAAGCCGATGTACGTGATGAAAAATCAGTCAAGACCGCAGTTTCCTCAATGATAGAGAACGAAGGATATATTGACGTTTTCATCAACAACGCCGGCATGGGAATAGGCGGACCACTGCAATGCCTTCCCCCCGATCTTGTAAGTAAGCAAATGGACGTGAATTACATGGGATTTGTAAGATTCCTGAGATACCTGCTCCCTCACATGACCGCGAGAAGACAGGGGAAAATCATCTGCATCAGTTCCATAGGAGGTCTTATAGGACTTCCCTATCAAGGGGCATATTCCGCCAGCAAATTCGCAATTGAAGGTTATTGTGAATCGCTGCGCATGGAACTGAAACATTTCAATATCAGTGTCACTACTGTCAATCCCGGAGATTTCGCCACATCCTTCACATCCAACAGAATCAAGGCGACCGATGATGATGTCATGCAGCTCTATCCTGGCTATATCAAATCCATGGAATCCATTGAACATGATGAAAATAGTGGACTTGATCCCTGTAAACTTGCAAGAAAAATCTCACGCATACTAAAGAAACATCATCCTTCTGCCAGATACATTGTTGCCACACCCGTACAGAAAATGTCCATTTTGCTTAAAAGGATTCTGCCACGAAAAACCTTTGAGCGCATAATCGCCTCCTACTACAAGCTCTGAATAAAAAAATGCCAACCCTTACAGGCTGGCATTTTTCCGTTTTCACCGATAAATCAATAATCCAGACTGGTGATGGGAGCACCTACTTCCGATGCCTCGTTGTCATCCTTGTCCAGCTTGAAAATCATGAAATTCGGATTTTCCTTTGTGCATGGTGCCCACTCTCCGCCATCCTTGCCGTTAGGATCACCATATTTGCAGAAATTGGTCCATGCGGTAAGCATCTTCTCGGAAAGATCCCAATCGCCCTGAGTCCAAGGCCTCCAGCAATGCTGCAATGATTTGAATACAAACCAGAGGTCCGATGAATGGAAAGCGCCACGCAATCTCTGGGAAACCTCAGGATGTGAGCCGTCATCAGGCAGAGGACGTGCAAACTCGTATGCCCATGCCTTGTTGCCCTTCTCTTCACGGTTCTGACAGAATGCAGCCACACCTGCCGACATATTGCCCATATCATTAAGGGTATAACCTATCATGTAAGGAACATCAGCAAGAGTTCCGTCAAGAGCAGCCTCATCAAAGCTCTCCTTTGATACATAGCCGTCAACGATAGGCATACCAGTGATGCTGCCCTGGTTACCTGTAGCATTGCTGTAGATAGTGGCAACTGAATGAATAACTTCAGTATCTGCATTACGCATCTTCTGAAGTGTGTTGTAACCTGCCCAGTCCATGATAACCTTGGTATTGAACTCGGCACGCTGCAGAGCATTCAGTCCTTCAGGAGCCTGCGGAGCCTTGTAAGCGGCAATACGCTCGACGTTGTTATTGGCACCGCCCATACCTGCGAAGCCGCCCATACCCATACCGCCGCGCATGCCACCCATGCCACCGCGCATACCGCCCATTGCACCACCGGCATTGGGAACGGTCAGACCGCCGGCACTCATGATGATGGCCTTGTTGAACAGACCGCGTGCAAGCGGAGACTCACAAAGTGTGCGTACGCTCCCACCACCTGCGGACTGACCAAAAATCATTACATTGTCAGGATCACCACCAAACTGTGCGATATTCTTCTTTATCCACTTGAGAGATTCTATCTGGTCAAGTATTCCATAGTTGCCTGAAACACCATGCTCGTTCTCGGCAGAAAGCTCCGGATGAGTAAGGAATCCGAATACACCGAGACGATAGTTCACAGACACCAGAACCACATCCTTGCCGGCCCACTCCTGGGCATCGAATTCGGGCTCTGAACTCCAGCCTTCACGATATCCGCCGCCATGTATCCAGAGGGCTACGGGGAGCTTGGCATCGGGCTGTCCGGGTTTCTTGGTCCACACGTTCACATAAAGGCAATCCTCACTGAAAGGAGCCTCATCACCATATCCCCACTCAGTGTAGTAACCACCCTTGAACTGGATGTGCTGATAGCTGGGGTGTTCAAAACGGTTGCAGAGTCTTATTCCTTCCCAAGGAGTCACAGGCTGCGGAGCCTTCCAACGGTTCTCCCTGATAGGTGCTGCAGCATAAGGTATGCCGCGGAACACGAACACATCTTTAACACGGTCAACGCTGACACCCTGAACCTGTCCGCCTTCGATAGTCAGCACAGGGCTCAGTTTTTCCGACGTACTCTGGCATCCTGCCAACAGAAGCGTGATGCCTGCCAAAAACATCAATTTTTTCATTTTTGTTAGAGATTAGGATTTATAAGTTTTTGTTTGTTCTGACGCTTTTCACAAAAAATTTTCACAAATGTAACATATAAATAGTATTAGCATTACTCTTGATCATCAGTTTTTTTTCCAATATTTTGTTATTCCCCCAAAACGAACTACTTTTGCCCCGGAAATGTCATTCCGGCTGCTCGAATGGTGGAATGGTAGACACGAGGGACTTAAAATCCCTTGGCCTTTACCGGCTGTGCGGGTTCGAGTCCCGCTTCGAGCACTACCCTTTCATTTTCGACAATCATGATTTCCGGACACAGATCCATAATCCTCTCTTTACTGATTCTGTCCTTCACCGCTTCATCACTTGACGCTCAGGACATAAGCTACAACCTCTATTTCAGTGTTGGATTTGTTAATGTCAACGCGGGGAAAGCCCGTCTTACTGAAAAAGTAACCACTTATGAAGGTCAAAGCGCCCGTATGACCCGACTCACTATGACAACCGGACGAGCCACGGACCGTATCTTCGCTCTACGTGACACAATAGAGTCCTTCAACTCTTTGACCGGCCAGGGAATCTTCTACAGGAAGACCGTCAACGAGGGAGCCAAACATAATATTGAGACTGCCTCTTTCTCCGTTCAGGACGGACAGTATGTAGTAGATTTGCTCACCAAGGATGCTATCACCGGCAGGATTTCCGGAAAGAAAACAGAGAAAAGGACAACCCGCATTTTCGATATGCTCAGCATGCTCACATACGCCCGCTCCATAGATAAAGCCGGAAAAGAGAAAGGATACACCAGCACTCTTCCAATGGTCAACGGCGATATGGTTGTGGAACAGTACCTCGTTTACGAGGGTGACAAGACCGTGAAGGCCGATGACAAGAAGAAATATGACTGCATGGTCATTTCCGTCCGCGACCGCAAATACGGAAAAGAACGTGAAACTCTTAAAGCTTATGTAACCAAGGACTCGCCTCACAAACCCGTTCAACTGGATATAATAGTAGGCGTAGCCTCCATAAGGGCCTTACTCACAGAGTGAACATGAAACTCACAGACAACCGTTGGCTTACCGGAAGGGGATTCGGAGTACACTCCCCTTGGGCATATGACCTTATTGAGAACGTTATAAACGAACGTCATCCATATTACGCTTACGAGGATCTTTACCCATTTTGGGAAAAAGCTCCCCAGTATCTGCCACAATATCCTCAGAGCCGTGACGAGCTTCTCTTCCGGCTGGTCAACCGTTTCAACCCCGGCTTCATTCTTGAAATAGGTACGGGCGCAGGCGTGAGTACCGGTTATCTTGCATCGGTCTCAAAACAGTCAAGAGTAGTGACCGTTGACTATCCGCATCCGGCCGAAAAAGAAGTACGCCGCAACCTAAAGAAAATCCCTAATATCGAGTATATTGCCGACGATGTCATCCGGACAGTTCAACATATACTTGACAGCGGTACACTTCCTCAGTTCTTTCACATAGCCCACACACCCGTATGGAGAGAAGTTACAGAGATGATTCTGCCATACGCCACATCACAAACCGTAATAGTGATCGAGGACCTGGGCAAAAAGCAGAAAAAGGAGTGGTGGAACCGCATCATTCAGGATGAAAGGATTGGAGTGACATTCCGGATGAAGAAACTTGGACTGCTCTTTTTTGACCACAAAATGAACAAACAACACTACGTGTTATGAGCAAGATATATACCAGAACCGGCGATAAAGGTACCACCAGTCTGGTGGGCGGCAAGCGAGTGAGCAAGACGGACCCGCGTCTCGACGCATACGGCACCATCGATGAACTGAATTCATTCATCGGACTTATGTTATCCGTTATGGATGATAAGGTTGAAGAACCTGAAAACATACGGTGGATTCAGCAAAAGCTGTTTAATATAGGCGGTTGTCTGGCCACTGACACCAGCTCTTTCCAACTGCCTGACAGCTGCAAGGTTCTGGCCGCTGACGTAGAGCGCATGGAACAGATGATTGACGCAGCTCAGGATGGCCTTCCGGAGCAACGCTCATTCATCCTGCCGGGCGGCACTGAGGCTGCATCTTATGCCCATGTGGCCCGCACCGTTTGCCGCCGTGCAGAGCGCCTCATAATTGCTCTGCCCGATGATGCAAAAGCGCCCTCAGAACTACTCCAATACATAAATCGCCTGTCCGATTACCTGTTCGTTCTGGCACGCCGGATAAACTTTTTTGCAGGGGTTGATGAAAATATTTGGTAGAACTTTTGTATAACTAATTTTTTTATACTTTTGCACCCCTATAAGAGTAAACCTTAAAACACCATTTTACTATGTATTGGACATTGGAACTGGCATCAAAACTTGAAGATGCACCTTGGCCTGCGACCAAGGATGAGTTGATTGATTACGCCGTCCGTTCAGGAGCCCCGCTTGAAGTAATTGAGAACCTTCAGGAGATAGAAGACGAGGGCGACATCTATGAAAGCATAGAGGACATCTGGCCCGATTATCCAAGCAAGGAGGACTTCTTCTTTAACGAAGACGAGTATTAAACAATAATAAAATTGGCTGGTTTTTTCCAGCCTTTTTTATATTTGCACCATATATGTTTGAAAAAGAAATAGCACAATATGAGGCATTGCTTGAGCAGTACAATAGTTATATCTCAAGCAGAATGTCTATAGAAGATCTTAAGCAGTATAATGAAGTACTGTTTTCGGCTCACAGTATCATACCGTCATCCCGGTGCTGAACCAGGAAAATATACTACAAAGGATATGGCTGCGGGTGATACCGTATTCGGTGAACATAAAGTTCTTATTAAGCAGGCATACATTGATGCACTAAGAGCCATCAGAACAGAAGGAACCGATGAATACCTGGTTTCTTACTTCTTCAAGACTGCAATAAACCGTATGAATGACGAGATTTCACAAAAGAAAAAGCAATCCCGTCCAGTAACCTTCATTTTCTGATTTCAAGTATCTTTTCCTGGTCAGGTTCAGCTGATGGATTCCAGGGAGGGTGTGTACTGTTCCTGAATCAATGAAGCGAACATAACCGAAATCTCTTTGTGGGAGAGGCCTAAACCCTCACCGAACGAGTAAATGAAAGTTATCTCCTGCGGTGAAATATCCTTGTCTGTTATTACAAGACTTATTATGTATGCAAGCATCGGACTACGCAAACTGGGGTCTTGACTCAGGATACTTTCGGCGGATTGTTTGAACAGCGCCTCTACATCGGATTCCAGGATGGAATCAAGGAATAGCTTGGGAAATATCTGCAGATTGGACAGGGACTGGATTATATGCTCCATCTCTTTCTCTGTCACCTCTCCGTCTATGCTTGAAACCATAAGACCTGCTGTAGCTATGAATACTGCCATATCCTCGTCAATAGGGCTGTTTCCTATCTTGAGAAGGATGCCTATCAGTTCATCCATTCCCTCGTCAAGTATCTTCTTGCTCTTGCATGTGGCGAACAGGTTGATGGCCTGAACGCGAATGGGGTTGACCGGATGTCCGTACTGGTTCACTCCCTTGTCGTGGAGGAAATAATCCAGACGTTTCATGTTATCGTCCAGCAACGCTTCAATGCTCACATTCATCTTGCCCAGATCGAGTCCTGATGCCATCTTGAAGAAGGCTGTCACACAGGTATTAAGGTTCTCACAGGCCAGATATCCGTAACGGTCGGCCACCAGCTCAGCCAGCTGGTCATGCAGCTTTATCTTGTGTTGAAGGGTAATGGGCATCAAAGTACGGTCAGGCGGATAGACAAAATTGATGAGCCGCTTGAGCGCCGTATCCTTATTAATGATATGTCCCAGTTCATGCCCTATCACAAAACGCAGCTCATCCTGGCTCATCAGGTCAAACAGGCCGGAATTAATATTCACTATGTGCGGCTGACCTTCACCTTCGGCTGCTACTGAAAAAGCATTTATCGTACTGTCTCCTGTAACATAGAAATCCACCTGTTCAGTGAAACCCAGCTTGGCCTTAACCTCATGGCACAAAGCATGGAATTCAGGCAGAATCTCTTTTTCCACCTTCATGCAGTGTCCCTCCATAAGGCTGCGCCAGTATTCATCATCTGAGCCGTCCTTGACTATTTTGAGGATAGACTCCACTACTGCACCCTGAAGGGCATCATAAATTTGTTGACCAAGATCCTTCTCTATTCTGATGGTCGGATTGAATTTTGCCATGATAATATTGCTGCATTAATCAGTTCTTTTCCTGTCCCAAATTTACAAAAAGATTTTTCAATAAGCCTTTAATGGAAATTCAAACGCGACTGAAGAACAAAAATCTGCGGTGAAAACTCCATTTCACCGCAGATTTCATAACAATTATACCCTCCGGAATCAGTCTTTCAGCTTGGCAACAATGAACTCGCGGTTCAGGCGGGCAATGTTGCTGATACTGATGCACTTGGGGCACTCGGCCTCGCAGGCGCGGGTGTTGGTGCAGTTACCGAAACCAAGCTCATCCATTTTGGACAGCATAGCCTTGGCGCGGCGCTCGGCCTCAACCTTACCCTGTGGAAGCAGAGCAAGCTGGCTCACCTTAGCACTCACGAACAGCATAGCTGATCCGTTCTTGCAGGCTGCAACGCAGGCACCGCATCCGATGCATGATGCTGCATCCATAGCCAGGTCTGCCTTCTCCTTGGAGATAGGTATTGCGTTGGCATCAGGTACACCACCTGTGTTGATTGATACGTAACCACCGGCCTGCATGATCTTGTCATATGCACGGCGGTCAACCATCAGGTCACGGATTACCGGGAAACCTGCTGAACGCCACGGCTCAACGGTGATGGTCTCACCATCCTTGAAACGGCGCATGTAAAGCTGGCAGGTGGTAGCACCTGTAGCGGGGCCGTGAGGATGACCGTTGATGTAGAGTGAGCACATACCGCAGATACCCTCGCGGCAGTCATGGTCAAATACCACGGGTTCCTCACCGGCATTGATGAGCTGCTCGTTCAGAATGTCAAGCATCTCAAGGAATGAGGTATCGGTGGGGATATCCTTCATTTCATACACCTTGAACTGGCCCTTCTCTTTAGGACCTCTCTGGCGCCATATTTTCAGTTTGAAGCTTATAGTCTTTTCCATATTGATGCTTATTTATCAGTTCTTGTAATTACGGGTCTGTACCTTGATATACTCATAGTTGAGAGGCTCCTTGAGCAGTTCAGGTGCCTTGCCCTCACCCTGGTAGTTCCAGCAGGCTACGTATGAGAACTTGTCATCATGACGCAGTGCCTCACCCTCAGGTGTCTGATGCTCCTCGCGGAAGTGACCGCCGCATGACTCCTCACGGTTAAGACCGTCATAAGCCATGAGCTTGCCAATCTCAATGAAGTCAAGCAGACGCAGGGCTTTCTCAAGCTCAACGTTAAGAGTCTGGGCATCGCCCGGAACGCGCAGGTCTGACCAGAAGGTCTTCTCTACCTCATCCAGTTTGGTAAGAGCAGTCTTAAGTGACTCCTCTGTACGGCCCATACCTACATACTCCCACATAATGTGGCCAAGCTCCTTATGGATAGAATCAACGGAACGCTTTCCGTTAATGCTCATTATCTTGGCAATCTTCTCCTTGACAGCCTTCTCGGCAGCATCGAACTCAGGCAGGTCTGTGCTGAAGCGCGGAACCTGAATCTGGTCAGCCAAATAGTTCTGGATGGTGTAGGGAAGTACAAAGTAACCGTCGGCCAAGCCCTGCATAAGAGCAGAAGCACCCAGACGGTTTGCACCGTGGTCTGAGAAGTTGCACTCACCTATTGCAAACAGACCGGGGATAGAGGTCTGCAGCTCATAGTCAACCCAGATACCACCCATTGTGTAGTGGATGGCGGGGAATATCATCATAGGATTCTCGTACGGATTGACATCGGTGATCTCCTCATACATGTCAAACAGGTTACCGTACTTGTCAGCTACAGCCTGCTTGCCAAGACGCTGAATAGCATACTTGAAGTCAAGGAATACAGCCAGACCTGTGTTGTTTACACCGTAACCCTTGTCGCAACGCTCCTTGGCTGCACGTGATGCAACGTCACGCGGTACCAGGTTACCGAATGCGGGATAGCGGCGCTCCAGATAGAAGTCGCGGTCCTCATCAGGTATATCATTAGGATTGAGCTCACCCTTCTGCAGTTTCTTGGCATCCTCAAGTTTCTTGGGAACCCAGATACGTCCGTCGTTACGCAGAGACTCTGACATCAGTGTCAGCTTGGACTGCTTGTCACCGTGTACGGGAATACAAGTGGGGTGGATCTGAGCGAAAGCGGGGTTGGCAAACCATGCACCCTTGCGGTAGCACTGCATGGCGGCTGAACCGTTGCTGCCCATAGCATTGGTTGACAGGAAATAGGCGTTTCCGTAACCGCCGGTACCGATAACAACAGCGTGAGCTGAGCAACGCTTGATCTCACCGGTTACCAGGTCACGGTAGATGATACCGCGGGCACGCTCCTTACCGTTCTCATCCTTGATCATAACCAGATCAAGCATCTCGCAGCGGGTAAACAGCTCAACATTGCCCTGATGTACCTGATAGCTCAGAGCAGAGTAGGCACCCAGCAACAGCTGCTGACCGGTTTGACCGCGGGCGTAGAATGTACGCGATACCTGAGCACCACCGAATGAACGGTTGGCCAGAGTACCGCCATACTCACGTGCAAAAGGAACACCCTGTGCTACGCACTGGTCAATGATATTGTTTGACACCTCAGCCAGACGATAGACGTTGGCCTCACGTGAACGGTAGTCACCACCCTTGATTGTATCGTAGAAAAGACGATATACTGAGTCACCGTCATTCTGGTAGTTCTTGGCTGCATTGATACCACCTTGTGCAGCGATAGAGTGTGCACGGCGGGGTGAATCCTGGATGCAGAAGCACTTTACCTTGAAACCAAGGTCACCCAGGGTTGCGGCTGCTGATGCGCCTGCAAGACCTGAACCTACAACTATGATGTCAAGCTTGCGCTTGTTGGCAGGATTGACAAGTTTCTGATGAGCCTTATAGTTGGACCATTTTTCTGCCAACGGGCCTTCGGGGATTTTTGAATCTATCTTTATAGTAGCCATAATTGTGTGCATTTACAGTTTAACAAAGGCTCTTGAAGAAGAACATGAGTACAACAGCCACAAAACCCAGAACAACCAGGGTTACATAGATGTTGCCTATTACCTGCCAGCGGTTCTGCCAGGTCTTGCCGTTCCAGCCCAGAGTCTGGAGAGCACTCCAGAAACCGTGTGAAAGGTGGAACCACAGGGCTGCCAGCCAGATGATGTACAGCACTACATAGTACCACTGTGAGAAGGTGTAAGCAATAAGAGTAGCACCGTCAGTAGGAGAAACAGCAACTCCGTTCACAATGGCCTGTGACTCCATGAGCTCCTGAAGCTGCATCTTGGACCAGAAGTTGAACAGGTGCAGGCAGAGGCCCAAAGCCACGATAATACCCAGAACAAGCATGTTCTGTGAAGCCCACTCTACAGTTTTTGGTCTCTCGGTAACAGCGTAACGCTCACTGCCGCGTGCCTTACGGTTCTGGATTGTCAGCCAGAAAGCATAGACAAAATGGAGAACCACCAGAACGGCAAGTCCAACTGTACCTACCAGTGCATACCAGTTTGCTCCCAGGAACTCACACACGGCATTGTAAGCATCGCCCGAAATCAGGGCTACGCAGTTCATAGCCATGTGGAATGTGAGGAACAGGATCAGAGCGCCACCGGTAACGCTCATCACAACCTTACGTCCGATTGATGAATCGATTAACCACATAAAAATTGAATTTGTTATTAGTTTTTGGTTTGTATTCTGAAAAGTGTCCGCAAATATACCAAAAAAACTGGCAAAAACTAACCGCCAGGCACCATAAGTCAATAACGGAACACCCTGTATGAATGAGGAGCTATCTTGACCTGGAAGGATGCCGAGGGATTTTGTCCTCCGAACATCATCGGCATTCCGGCCATTCCGCCTCCGCCCCTTATCTCCGAACCGGACAACAGGTCCGTGATGTGGTTAACCTGAGACCTGCCTGTCTGAACCTGAACGGTAATGTCAACCTCCTCGTCAAGGAAAGATTCCACAATGAACGTGTTATTGTCATAGACGAAGAGCGAGACACTGGCCGGGCCCTGAATCGAAACCGGCATACTCTTAGAACCCAATGTCTGGCGTATGGAGTTCAGTACCGGAACCGGCAGATTGTAGAGGTCGGCGAAATTGTCGGGAACTACCAACAGATAGACCGTACCCTTGGAATAGACATCCCTGTGAAGGAAAGGCCAGCCCAGACCGGAATCCATGCCCGATATCACCTCCCATGAGTCATTCGTCTTGTACATGACCTGCTGCATGAGTATCGGCTTGCTTACATCCAGCATACGACCGCCCGTCATGAAACTTGACACCAGCGCCTTGCGGTCAGTATATTCCAGATCCACTATTTTCTCAATACCCTTGCCCTGCATGGCGCGGAGGAAGCCTGCGGTTATCAGTATGTCCTTTCCCGAACGCAGGTGCTTGTCCATCTTCTTTATGATATCCTTATCGGCCTTGGCCTGCTCTGTGAGAATCACCATGTTCGCATCCTCAGGGAACTCCGGTACAATGTCCATAGGTATCCCTATCATTCCGAAATAGTTCTGCAGAAACTCCTCACCTGTTGACTGGTAAGGCTTGTAGCTTTTAATGCCTATGGGATTACCTAATAAACCTATGGTACGGTCAACCTGTTCCATGGTGAAACCGGCGGCCCTGGCCATCGTGGTGGGAGTTACTGTCCTGCCGTTCAGGTTGACAGGTTTCATCATTTCGTCATAGCTGAAACTGGTCCCGCCTTCATCCTGCCAAGGAGCACGATAAGAACTGCGGAGCGGAGTGAGCATCTGCCGGTAATCGAACATTGTCATTTCGGGGGCCTTGGCAAACACCGTGAGCCAAAGCTGCTCGCTGTAGCGGTCTATATAACGCATACCGCCGGTATCCACCCAGCCGCCGCCGTTGTGGCCGGGATTCAAGTTATCGAAATATCTCCATATAAGGTAGCTCTCGTATGGCTGCAGATGCTGGTTGCTGCGAACAGCGTCACGGGTCTCGGTACCGGTATAGATGCCGTCAAAATGCTTGGGGCCGAAATCAAGGTCAAATCCCAAAGCCGGGAAATGGTCATACCAGTTAGGATACTTGATTATCACCTTCACATTCTTGTTCACCTTACGTGCCGGACCCAGAATCACATTCATGGCAGCATCGTCCATCAACTCCAGGCGGTAATCCGTCCAGGAACGGTCACCCTTGGCCTCCACACAGTAATCGCACTTGCAGTCCGTGAAGAAGAAATCATCCAGGATTATCTCATCGAACAGGCTCGCCGTCAGCTCAATAATCTCCTGCGCCTTAGCCCTCTCCTCCGGATTCTTGTAGCAAAAAGTCTGGAAAGAGTTAGCCTCACTGATAGTGTAAGTTATGCCGCCTGCCACCTCCACGCCACGGTCCTTGAAGAACTTGATGATACGTTTCATGTCATCGGCCTTGACAATATTCAAGTCACGGTGAGTCTCCAGATAGATTTTGTCAACCTTCATCTGGGAAGAGATAATATTCCAAGTGGAATCAAGCCAGGCAGGATCCGTCATACGCTGCACCTCATAGGCACGGGTATAGACCGAAACCTTGTAATTGTCATAATGACCAGCCGAAACCGGCTGAAACTGAATCAAAAAAACCGCTGTGAGCAAGGGTGTCATAACCCATTTACCGATACTTTTCATATTCCTATTCAGGTTAGTAAGTTTTTAAATCAAACGAAAAATGAAATTGGCTCAAATAGCGGCATTACCGGAAAAGCATCTGGACCATCTCGCTAAGATAGATGCGCCAGGGACCCCATGTGTGGCCGCCCGGAGTTTCGCGGTAATGGTACTTGAAATCGATTTCATCCAGTTGACGGTTGTAATTCAGCACGCTCCTGTATAGGAAATCCTCAGTGCCGCAACCTATGTAATAGAGCCTGTAACCGTTCTTCTTCATATCCAGAAGCTTCTGTTTCTGGGCAGGATCGCTTATGTTGCTACCTGCTGCCGAGAAAAGTCCCACATAATCAAATGTGCGGGGATAATCCTTCGAGATGGTGAATGCATGGCCTCCCCCCATAGAGAAGCCGGCTATGGCACGTCCCTCCTTCTTGGCTATTGTCCGGTAGTTGCTGTCAATGAAGGATATTATTTCCTTGAATGAGTCCGTGAACGGAACTCTTCCCTGACGAGTATTAGCGTTGGTGTAAGTATCACCGAAATAGGCCGGAGCTGCCTGCTGCATGGGGTTTCCGTTGGTCATGACGACAATCATGGGCTCAGCCTTTCCGGCAGCTATGAGATTGTCAAGAATCTGAGCGGCGCGACCCAGGTCAAGCCAGGAGTTCTCGTCGCAGGCATTGCCGTGAAGCAGGTAAAGCACGGGATATTTACGCTTTGAGTTCTCGTATCCGGCAGGAGTGTATATGTTCATCCTACGGCGCATCTGCAATGAAGGACTGTCGTACCAACGCGATGTTACGCTTCCGTGAGGAACATCCTGCACGCTGTAGAGATCTCCTTTCTCTCCCCCTATAATGAAGTAGTTCATCCACCGGGGAATGTCCTTTACAACCGAATAGTTGAGGTCAAGTATGGGCTGACCGTCAACAGTAAGGCTGTAAAAGTACAGTTCCGAGGCCAGCGGGGCTGTAGTGTATGTCCATACACCGTCCCTCTCAATAAGCTCGGCGGAACCATCCATGAACTCGCCTGACACCTCAACCTTCACAGCCTTGGGATTCCTGTAACGGAATGTAACGCTGTTGTCAGGATTAATAACAACACCTGTAAATACTTCATTCTGAGCCTTTACGCCAAAAACAAGCAGCAGCAATACCGCAATAGTCAAACACTTTTTCATAAAACAATATTTAGTTCATCATTATCATCAGTTCTCCTTCATAAATGCAAAAATAGTAATTTTGCGAGATTTAAAACTCATAGCTTATTGAATGATACGCAAAGCAGAACTCATATTCAGCATTGTTCTTTTTCTCACAACAATCATAGGCGGTCATTACGGATAGTATTTTGATTACGGCTCCGTACCTCAAGCCGGTTTCTGGGCCATTGCGGGCGTCTCATTCAATCTCTGAAAATAGTACAAGGGACAGACCCCAATTGTATTGTTTTGATCTGTTCATTCGTTCAGTTTGGTTATGATATCATCAAGCATTTCCCAAAAAAGAGTAACCGCCTATATCGTGACACAAATGGACTGTATCCCTGTTACATCTTAAATCTAATTCCATTATTTTTTTGCAGAAATCGCGGAAAGGAGTATATTTGCCATAGTAAAAAATCGCGGAAAGGTGTATAACCCGCCTATCCAAAAACTTAGGAAACGTGATTATGAAAAGAAAAATATACAACTGTCTTCTCCAGTGGAAACAACAGAAAAGCGGCTCTACAGCCCTAATGATTGAAGGAGCACGCCGCGTAGGCAAGAGTTATATTGCAAAGCAGTTTGCACAAAACGAATATGAATCCTACATCCTCATTGATTTCAGCAAGGCACCGCAACGCGTTAAGGGCTGGTTTGATGAATATCTTGAGGACGTTGATACACTCCTGCAAAACATTCAGCTTCATTATAAGAAACGTCTTATTCCCCGTAAATCACTCATCATCTTTGATGAGGTGCAGAAATGTCCAAAAGCACGTGAGGCCATCAAGACGCTTGTTGAAGATGGGCGTTTTGACTACCTTGAGACAGGATCCCTAATCTCTATCAAGAAAAACGTTGAGAACATCCTTATCCCATCTGAGGAGGATGGCATTGAGATGTACCCCATGGACTTTGAAGAATTTCTTTGGGCTATGGGCAATGAGGTGCTTATGCCATACATCCGTCAGCAGTATGATAAGCTTAAACCTATGGGTGATTTCCATCGAGAGGCTCTGCACTATTTCCGCCAGTACCTAATTGTGGGTGGAATGCCCCAGGCTGTGGCTGAATATGCAGCCACTCGTGATTTTACGAAGGTTGATGCCATCAAACGCCAGATACTACGCCTCTATAAAAACGACATCAAGAAATACGCCGAGGGGCTCACTGCACGTGTAAGTTCCATATACGATGCAATCCCCGGTCAGCTCCAGAAGAAAGAAAAGCAGTTTACACTGTCGGCACTCAAAGAAGAAGCCCGTATGAGGGAATATGGCAGCGCTTTCTTCTGGTTGGATGATGCCAAGATGGTAAATATCTGCTACAATACCACAGCTCCCAATATCGGTCTTCAACTTAATGAGGACCGTACAACGCTCAAATGTTTTTTCTGTGATACGGGGCTTCTAATATCCCTTTCGTTCAATGCCCGTGGTATTGTATCCAATGAAATCTACCAGAAATTAATGTTTGACAAACTGGAGGTTGATGAGGGAATGCTTGTGGAGAATATTGTGGCCCAGATGCTCAAGGCAGCAGGACACAAACTCTTTTTCTACAACAATTATGACAAAGAAGATGCCGAGAATAGAATGCAGATAGACTTCCTTATTCAGAAGGAGATAGTAACATCCCGGCATAACATATCACCAATAGAGGTCAAGAGTAGCACCAACTACACGCTGACGTCTATCCGTAAATGCATCAAGAAATACGGCCAAAACCTCTCTACACCCTATGTGCTCCACTCTAGTGATCTAAAAATTGAGGAAGGCCTTACATACATACCACTGTATATGACTCCACTTTTATAGCACACAAAAAAAGGACAGTTGGGGACAGACCCCAATTGTATCATTTTGTTAGGCGTAAGAGTGCATGCCTCCCAGCAGGAAGTTTACTCCAAAGTAGGTGATAAGGACGGTAAGGAACGCAATGATTGCGTATGCGTGGAAGAAACGCGGACGTGCAAAGCGTGAAACGGTGCTGCTGTGGAGCATCGCGGCATATACCAGCATGGTTATGAGTGCCCATGTCTCCTTGGGATCCCACGCCCAATAGTTTCCCCATGAAATATTTGCCCAAACAGCACCTATGAAAGTGCCCGTGGTGAGCATGAAAACCGCAGGGTAGAGTATGCTCAGACTCATGTCGCGCAGCATGGAGCGTGTGTCATCGCCTTGTTTGATAAGTCCCACTATGCCTATCAGGGCCACAAGTCCGAACAGCGTGTAGGATACCATCATACAGAGCACATGAACGCTCAGAAACGGTGAGCGCAGTACCGGCATAAGGTTGGCCTCGGGATCAGAGAATGAGAGCGATGCCACTAAGATTGAGAATCCAGCCAGCACGAATCCCAGCGGTTGGATTATAGGCAGACGCTTGCGCAGCAAGGCCATAGCGACGGTCACTAGCCAGGCCATCAGCATCATCACGGAGTAGGTGCCTACAAACGGGCCGTGTCCGGAGCGGTACCAGTTGCGGCCAATCACAAAAGTCAGATATCCGAATAGCAGAATATTCAGAACCATCAGAACAATTCTGACAGGTTTGGAGAATCCCTCGCTGCGAGCCTTCAGTGCCGTGCGGAATCCGGATTTTTTCTGGATGAAGAACCCAATCAGGGAGAGTAACAGCATGACGTATCCCGTGTATGTCACCGATACGCCCCACGGATCATGGCTCACAGAGAATACGCTCCCGTTAAGGTCAGAGTCATAGCTGGTCTGATAGAAGCGGTAGCCTCCGTATTTGAGTATGTTGTTCATGGATATGGTGTACTCAGTGACAGCCTCGGTATTGCTGTCGGCAACAGACACCTTGCTGATGTAGTCTTTTGGATCCTTGGTGCCGGGATAGTACTCTATGCTGAAATCCTTTAGCGTCAGTTTGAAAGGAAGTTTCTGACGGAATCCCTGGTCCGATGACCAATTTGCCGATGTCTCTCCGCGCCTCAGGTACATGCTGCCGCTCTTGCCGGTAAGCAGGGTTATCAATGCACCGGCCAGCATAAGCACGAATGCTATGTGCAGGAAGAATGTGGAGGGCTTCTT
>JAFZKR010000086.1 GCA_017551845.1 Bacteroidaceae bacterium | reverse complement strand
TCCTGAACTACTGGTAATAGAGGACAATAAAAGTTACGTTGGAACGCTCGTGGATCACATACTTAAGCGTGACATAGAACAACGCTTCAAAATCACTTATAAAGCAGCGTTTGAACAATTGGCTCACCATCTGCTCAATGTTTCTCCTACAATCGTAGTTACAACAGATCTGGCAGACCTCTTTCATTTCAAGTCAGAACATACCGCCAAGAACTACATAGGTTATCTCAAGCAGGCTTATATGCTCCTGGGCATACAGAAATATTCGCAAAAAAGTAAGCAGCGTTTCGTTCAGGAAAAGGTCTATGCTGTCGATGTTGCCATGATGGACCAACGTGATAACGCCTTCGCCGGCGATAATCTTGGCCATCGCCTTGAGACCATTGTAGCAGTACATCTAATCCGTACATGCAAGATGCAAGGATTTGACGTCTATTATCTCAATGACCGCTCTGGTGAATGTGACTTTGTCGTCTACAAGGGAAATAAGGTCCAACAGTGCATACAGGTTTCCTATGATATTTCGGCTGATAATACCCGCAAGCGTAAAATCAACGGACTTCTGCTTGCCGCCCGCCAAACAAAGTGCTCAAATCTCTTATTGCTAACTGACCATGAAAGTGAAGAAATAGAGCGAGGCGGCTATAAGATAAAAATCCAGCCTGTATATGAGTGGAGCCTGGAGTAATCAGGTAACCCAGACACAAAAAAGTACAATGGTAGGTTTCATCTGGCTAATCGTTTCCCAGCATACGCGCAAGGGCGTTTGGGGTACTGGCGCTTTGAATAGATTCGTTAAAACAGATAATCAAGGCTGATTCCTACAATAATCAGCAACATATGCCAAGCAATTTACACCAGACAATCTCAAACTCCGCAATGATGAAAAAAGCTGTGGTGATGTTTAAAGACTCATACTTGCTTGATTTTATCAATGTAGAGGAGATAGGTTTGCGCGATAGCATTGATGTAGATGAACGTGTGGTTGAGAAAGAAATAGTGAACATGCGTTCTGTTTCCTGGAGTTTGGCGCGTGCCTTAACACGTTGAAAATCAGGGAATCCTTACGGGTTCCCCGATTTTCTTTTATTGTAGTTTGCGGTAGTGGATGCGCTTGGGTTCCTGATAGCCAAGCTGTTTGATTTTGTAGTCCTCATAGTCGCTGTAGGAGCCCTCGTAGAAGACCACCTTGGAGTCTCCTTCAAAACTCAGGATATGAGTACAGATGCGGTCCAGGAACCAGCGGTCGTGACTGACAACAACAGCGCAGCCTGCAAAATCATCCAGGCCCTCCTCAAGAGCACGCAGTGTATTAACGTCAATATCATTGGTAGGCTCATCAAGCAACAGGACATTACCCTCCTCCTTGAGCGCCATTGCCAGTTGCAAGCGGTTTCGCTCACCACCTGACAGCACGCCGCATTTCTTCTCCTGGTCAGCACCGGAAAAATTGAACCGGCCCAGATAAGCACGGGCATTGATGTCGCGGCCGCCCATGCGGATCAGTTCATTACCACCACTAACCACCTGATAAACGCTCTTCTCCGGGTCTATATCCTTATGCTGCTGGTCAACGTATGCAATCTTTACGGTCTCACCTATCTCAAATGAACCCTTGTCAACCTTCTCAAGTCCCATTATGAGGCGGAACAGTGTGGTCTTACCCGCACCGTTAGGGCCTATCACGCCTACAATGCCGTTTGGCGGCAGTGAGAAGTTCAGGTCATCGAACAGCAGTTTATCTCCAAAGGCTTTTGCAACGTTATGAGCCTCTATAACCTTATTGCCCAGACGCGGACCATTGGGGATAAATATCTCCAGTTTCTCCTCCTTAGCCTTAACGTCCTCATTCATCAGCTTGTCATACGAGTTAAGACGGGCCTTACCCTTGGCCTGACGAGCCTTGGGAGCCATACGCACCCACTCCAGCTCACGTTCCAGGGTCTTGCGACGCTTGGATGCCTGCTTCTCCTCCATTGCCAGACGCTGTGATTTCTGCTCCAGCCATCCGGTATAGTTACCCTTCCATGGAATACCCTCGCCGCGGTCCAGTTCCAGTATCCAACCGGCTACGTTATCAAGGAAATATCTATCGTGAGTAACGGCAATAACGGTACCTGCATATTGGTTCAAGTGCTGCTCAAGCCACTGAATACTTTCGGCATCCAGATGGTTGGTGGGCTCATCAAGCAGCAGGATATCAGGCTGCTGCAAGAGCAGACGGCACAAGGCCACGCGGCGGCGCTCACCACCGGACAGCACACCGGCCTTCTGGTCCTCAGGGGGACAGCGCAGAGCATCCATCGCCTGCTCCAAACGGTTGTCGATGTTCCAGGCATCAGTAGCATCAATCATATCCTGAAGTTCGGCCTGACGGGCCATGAGCGCATCCATTTTGTCCTGATCCTCATAATATTCCGGGAGTTCAAACTTATGATTAACCTCATCGTACTCCTTAAGGGTATCATAAATCTGCTGCACGCCCTCCATCACTATTTCCTTGACCGTCTTGTCCGGATCAAGCTGCGGTTCCTGCGGCAGATAACCCACGCTGTAACCGGGACTGAACACCACCTGTCCCTGAAAGCTCTTTTCAATGCCTGCAATTATCTTGAGTAGCGTTGATTTACCTGAACCGTTAAGACCTATGATACCTATCTTGGCGCCGTAAAAGAATGAAAGGTATATATCCTTAAGTACCTGTTTGTTGTTCTGGAAGGCCTTGCTCACGCCCACCATCGAGAATATAATCTTCTTGTCGTCAACTGTTGTCTGTGCCATATCTTTTATATGAAAAACCGATTACGAAGATAAAATAACAAATGGAAAAAAACAAATGAAAAAAATAAAGACCTGCGTTATTATTTTTTGGATAAAATGAGCAACAATCCGATTGTCAGGAACACCTTTTTATAAATAGATGGGTCAATACGGGAATAAATGAGTATTTTTGCCGCAACTATCTGACTGACATGATTGAAATAAAGGAGGTCTTGACCGAGAGGGAGAAGAAACGCCTGTTCAGGTTCCCCATTGAACTGTACCGGGAGTGTGAGTATTATGTTCCCGTCTTGATACGTGATGAGATGGACACCTTCAATCCACGCAAGAACGGGGCGTACAGCTATGCCGAAAGCCGATTATGGCTAGCATACCGTGACAGTAAGGTCGTAGGACGCATAGGTGCCATACTGAACCATGCTGCCAACGAAAAAGACAATGTCCGGCAGTTAAGGTTCACCCGCTTTGACTTCATCGATGATTTTGAGGTATCGAAAGAACTGTTCAATACAGTAACGGAATGGGCCAAAGAACTTGGGATGACCGAGGTGGTGGGGCCTTTGGGATTCTCCAACCTGGACAAGCAGGGTATGCTTGTTGAGGGGTTTGATCAGCTCGACATGTACATCACGTTGTATAACTATCCATATTACATAGCCCACATGAAACATCTGGGGCTTACAAAGAAATGGGACTGGACCGAAACCAAAGTCATTGTTCCTGACAAAGTTCCCGAAAAGATGGATATGATAGCCTCCATATCCGAAAAACGTTACGGCTACACAATCAAGAAATTCAAGAGCATGAAGGAGGTGCGTCCCTATATCCGTAAAGCTATGGAAATAATAAACACAGCTTTCGCCAAGCTACACGGGGTAGTGCCTCTTTCAGATAAACAGATTGAGAACATGGAACACCTTATCATGCTGGTTGGCCGTCCTGAATATTCTCTCATGGTTCAGAATAACATGGGTGAACTGGTAGGTTTCGGATTCATAGCACCCTCCATAAGCCGTGGAATACGCAGTAGCCATGGCAAACTTGGATTAATATCCACTCTCAAGGTGCTTAGCGACCTGAATGACCACCGCCACATAGATTTCTATATGATAGGAGTACGGCCAGAGGACCAGAAGAAAGGTGTGGAGTGCATAATACTTCGCGACGGCATCAAGGCAATCCAGTCACACGGAGGCATAGACTGCCAAACGGGCCCCATGCTTGAAGACAATGCCAATGTACAGAATATATGGAAACACTTTGAGCATTTTACACACCGTCGCCGCCGCTGCTGGACATACCAGATACACTGAACATTCAGCAATATGAAAAAAATACTCGTAATTAACGGCCCCAACCTTAATATACTCGGGACAAGAGAACCTGATATATACGGGACGAATAGCTATGCATCACTCCTGTCTTTCATACAGGAAAAGGCCGGTACGCTTGGATTGGAAACCGATTTTTTCCAGTCCAACCATGAAGGAGCTATAGTGGACCGCATTCAACAGGCCTATGGTGAGTACAATGCAATAATCATCAATCCGGCTGCCTACACTCACACCAGCGTGGCCATTCTTGATGCCCTTAAAGCAGTAGGCCTCCCCACTGTCGAGGTTCATCTGAGCGACATTGACAGCCGTGAGGAGTTCCGCCGCATATCATACGTATCGCATTATGCCCTCAAAACGATAAAAGGCAAAGGATTTGACGGATACGCTGAGGCGCTCGAATTCCTCTCATCGTTCCTCTGTGATTGAAATAATAATCCGAAGGTATGGAGAGCATACTTCAGATAGACGGACTCTGCAAATCGTTCGGCGACAGAATAATTTTTGATGATCTGTCACTCAACATAAACCAAGGTGAAAAGGTGGGCCTAATTGCTCGTAACGGACAAGGCAAGAGCACTTTGCTCGATGTTATTGCAGGCAATGCAGATTATCGTAGCGGTTCCATTACATTCCGCCGTGACATCAAGACCGCTTATCTCGTGCAGACTCCGCAGTTTCCGAAGGACTTGAACGTACTGGATGCGTGCTGCAGCTCTACAGACGGGGAACTGCAGCTGAAAGCCCGCCAGTTGCTTACCAAACTCGGAGTGGCTGATTTTGACAAACCGGTCGGGCAACTCTCGGGCGGACAGGTTAAGCGTATAGCCTTGGCGCAGGTTCTCATGTCGGAGCCCGATTTCCTTATTCTCGATGAACCCACGAACCACCTGGATGTGGAGGTGACCGAATGGCTTGAAGACTACCTGACGACAAGCCGATTGACCCTGTTTATGGTTACTCATGACCGATATCTGCTGGACCGCGTGTGCAACCGTATCGTCGAGATTGATGACTTCCGGGCCTACTCCTACTCAGGAAATTACAGTTACTATCTGGAAAAACGTCAGGAACGTCTTGATACTGAGGCATCACAGCGCGAGAATGACCTGAACCTGTACCGTCGTGAACTGGACTGGATGCGTCGTATGCCATGCGCCCGGGGAGGCAAGGCACGTTACCGCAAGGAGTCTTTCCATGAGCTGGAAGAACGTCTGCAGCACCGTCGTGATGAACGCAGCATGGTCCTTGATGTCAAGGCATCATACATCGGCAAGAAGATATTCGTCATTGAACACCTTGACAAAGCATTTGGTGACAAAATCATACTCAAGAATTTCAGCTACATATTCTCAAGATATGAGAAGCTGGGCATAGTTGGTAAAAACGGTGTAGGCAAATCAACTTTCCTCAAACTTCTTTTAGGTATTGAACAGCCTGACAACGGTATTATTGAACGCGGTGCCACACTCAAGATAGGATACTACTCCCAGGAGGGTCTCTCTTTCCCGGAGAACTCACGGGTGATTGATGTGGTGACCGCAATTGCTGACCATATAGATCTGGATGACGGACGCCACATGTCAGCCGGACAGTTTCTTCAGAAATTCCTCTTTACTCCACAAACCCAGTACAGTTACGTCAGCAAGCTGAGCGGAGGTGAGCGCCGCCGACTTTATCTGTGTACTATCCTGATGAAAAGTCCTAATTTCCTCATTCTGGACGAACCCACAAATGACCTTGATATACTGACGCTTCAGGTTCTTGAAGAGTACATAGCACAATTCAAAGGCTGTGTGATTGCCGTTTCCCATGATCGTTACTTCATGGACAAAATTGCCCAGCACCTTCTGATTTTTGAGGGCAATGGCCATATTACTGACTTCCCGTCGGCCTACAGTGATTATATGGAGTGGAAAGTCCTCAAGGAGGATCAAGAAAAAAGTGCGTCCCAGAACACTCGGAACGCCAAGCCTCAACCTGATGCAAGCCAAGTCCAACGTCAAAGTACATGCAGCGCAAAACTCACATTCAAGGAGAAGCGTGAAATGGAGCAGATTGAAGCCGAACTGGAGCAGTTGGAACAGGAAAAAGCCGCCATTGAGGAGGAACTCAACAGCGGCAATCTTCCCTATGACCAGCTTCAGCTCAAATCAACCCGCGTGGGTGATATTATCGGACGCACTGACCTCATTACCATGCGATGGCTTGAACTCAGCGAAAAAACATGAAGCTACAATAAATATGTTATCTGTTCAATTGTAATGCTATCTGCGCGAGCCACTGTCTGAGATCGCTCATCCACTGATCACGATACACGAACCTCTCGTTGGCGCACCATCCATGACCTCCTACGGGATAGACATGAAGAGCCGAGCGCACCCCATTAGCCTGAAGCGCATTGTAGTACTCTATGCTGTTGCGCACCGGTACGACATTGTCATCCGAGTTTGCCATGATGAATGCAGGAGGGGTTTCCTTCGTAACCTGTTTCTCATTCGAGTAAAGGTCAATGAGCTCCTGTGATGCCTCATCACCTAACAGATAATGATGTGAGCCCATGTGGGTAAAGCTCTTGTCCATGGATATGACAGGATAGAAGAGTATCTGAAAATCCGGACGGTTCTCAGGGCCTGTGAAATGAGTAGCAGCTGTTGATGCCAGATGTCCGCCGGCAGAGCACCCCTGTACACCGATTTTCTTAATTCCATACTTGTCGGCGTCGGACTTGAGAATGCGCATAGCCTCATGAACATCATTCAGAGGAACTTCATAATGACCGTTGGGCAGACGGTACTTGAGTACAGCTAAAGTGATGCCCTGACTGTTATACCATTCGGCCATATTGTTGCCTTCAGTTCCGTTCCATACATCCACATACCCGCCTCCGGGACAGGCCAGAACTGCCAGACCGTTAGGCTCGGCTGCGGCCCATACCGTCAATGTAGGTTGAGTCACATTTGATACATGGTTGCCCAGATCCCTTTCGGGCCCCGTAAGTCCGTTGCTTGTGGGAGCACCGTCAGGCCAGAGACTGATAACCGCAGTAGGAGTCTGTGCCGACAATGTCAGGAACACTGCAAAGAGTGTCCAGATCAGGATAATTCTCTTTCTCATAATATCCGAATCATTTGATTTGTGCAAAGGTAATCTTTTTCCGGAAATGACAAATACCTCTGAAAAAATAAACAATCAAAGACAAGTAATTCCCAATAAACACTATATTTGCATACAATTACAACGGAGTTAATACTAACAAGAACCTATTATAATTATGAAGAAATCCACTGTTATCACTTTACTGACCACATGCCTGCTGGCTCCGGTCATGGTGGCTACGGTTGCTATCGCAGCCGGTGAGAGCCGAATTCCCGAGCGTCCCGAGGGACCCTGTGACGTCTATGCCAAAGGCGGTGCGCCCTGCGTTGCCGCACATTCCTCCACACGCGCTCTCTACAAGAATTATGATGGACCGCTCTATCAAGTGATGCGTCAGTCCGACGGCAAAACACTTGACATAGGTGTAGTTCAACCCTCTGCCGGTGACCCGGGCGGTTATGCCGATGCTGCCGCACAGGACCGTTTCTGCAAGGACACCTACTGCTGGCTGACCATAATATACGACCAGTCCGGCAAAGGTAACCACCTGCAGCAGGCACCCCGCGGAGGATTCAGCGGACAGGCAATGGGCGGATTCAACAACGTTCCTATGGCCGACTGGGCCCCTGTCACCCTTATGGGGCATAAGGTTTACGGTGTGTTCATAACAGCAGGTATGGGTCTTCGCTGGAACGATGCTCATGGTACCGCCGTCGACGACCAGGCCGAAGGCCAGTACTGGGTAATAAACGGCCAGCACTACAATACCGGCTGTTGCTTTGACTACGGCAACGCTGAGACCGACAGTCGCGATGACGGAGACGGCACGATGGAGACCACATACTACGGCAACCAGCCCACCTGGTATCACGGACAGGCTCCCGGACCATGGATCATGACCGATCAGGAGAACAACCTTGTAGGTTGTGTCAATCCGGACCCGAATGACAAATATTGCGCAGACCTGCCCAGCATAAGCTGGCGTTTTGTGACTGCCACAGCCGATGGCGAACCGCACCACTGGCGCTCCATGGGCGGCAATGCCCAAGGCGGCAATCTTCAAATCATGTATGACGGAGGACGAATCCAGAACTCACGCAACAGCTACGACCCCATGCGCAAGCAAGGCGCCATACTTCTTGGTAACGGCGGTGACAACTCCAACGGTTCATCGGGAACATTCTATGAAGGAGCAATGACAGCTCCGGGAACCTTCCCGACCGTTGAGACCAACCAGGCCCTTCAGGCCAATATCGTGGCTGCAGGATATGATGTATCCATGCTTGGCATTAGTGCATCAAACAAGGTTGACAAACCTAATCTGCTGCAGACATTCGCGCCCAAGACCACCCAAAACGTGACCGTGACATTTACCAACACATCAGGCAAGCCTATTGATGACCTTGAAATAAGTCTTGTTACTCCCAAAGGCTGGAAGAGTGCATTGGCTGACGGCAAAGGCAAAGTCCGCAAGATTGGCTATACCGTTGAAGCAGGCCAGGTCGTGGCAGTTCAATTCTCGGTTACATCGCCCAAGAAATTATTTAACGGCGACCTTGGAGCAAAGGCCAGCTGGAACAGCGGCAGAAGCCAATGGACCTCTTCACAGAAAGTCCGTAACGTGGATCCTGTCAAGATAAACGAGTTCCGCATTGCCGACGGCAACGGTAACCAGACCAACTCTTTCATTGAGCTTTACAATGCAGGTGAGAAAGCGGTCAACTTATCAGGCTGGACACTTACCCACCACGCAGTCAACCTTCCATACTTCTCATCAATCAACATTCCGTCAGGAACAAAACTTGCTCCCAAGTCATTCTATCTGCTTGGTATAAGCAACTCCGGACTGTCTGTCGATGCGAACAAGGGTGACAATATCATATATGTACGCAACGTGACCGGAATTGAAACAGGACACGAGATTACAATCGGTACAGGACGTGATGCTGAAAAACGCAAGGTTGTATCTGTAATCCAACCCCAAGCACAACCCCAGCAGCAGGGAATGGGTATGTTCCGTGGCGGCGGTCCCTCCGGCGCACCGACCACCGTATGGCAGCCTCTGCCTGAAGGACCGGTCATCACGATTCCCGCTGGCTCTACCAATATTCCTGTAACCAGCATAAACGGTTTCGTTGAAGGACAGAAGATGGCAATCGGATACGGTTCAACCTATCCTGCTGTATCCAACTCGATTGAAAAATATGAGGTTGTGACCATAACCAAGGTAGGCAAGCCCGGAACTCAGGCTTGGTTGGCAGTCGATGCCAAGAAAGGCGACACTAACATCAAGGTCACCAGCACCCAGAACATCACGGCCGGTGACAGGATACGTCTTGACATTGACAGCGAGGGACACGGAGTGGAATGGGTTACAGTAAAATCTGTAGGTACTCAGTCTTCACGTGGCAGCAATGGCGGTCCTCTCCGTCCTACTGACAATCCGGGAACCGGACTTGAACTGGAACAGCCTCTCAAGTATGATCATTCCGCAAACATGCCGTTTGCAGTAAACGGAACAGGCATCACGTTTGAACCGGCCACTAAGTACGACCACTCCAGTAACGAACCTGTACTGCCTTTGGTCTATGCCATAGAGCTTGACAAGGCTCTGTCAAAGGCACATGCCATCAACAGCGTTGTCCTGGATATTCAGGTGGAGAATGCCGGCTATCATGGTGATATAGAAGCCGACCTTCTGTTCGGTGGCCCCGTGCTTGACTCTTCAAGAGGCAACATGACACTACGCAACGGTAACGGACTGATAGTCGATGCCGTCAATTATGGCGGACTGGTGGATCCATGGCTAAGTGAAGGCTATCATGCCGATTCAGGAGCTGGTGCTGACGGAGCCTACGCACGCGTTCCACAAGGGGCACGCGGCGGTTTCGGAGGATTCGGAGGACAGGTAGCTACCGCTCCTGCAGCCGGTCCGGACCTCAGCACAGGCCGTTTCCCGGACGGTCATGATACTGATGACAACAAGCTGGATTTCCACACTGCCCAGGCCATGACAATTGCAGCTCCCGTCAAAGCGGGACAGGACAACATCAAGGTAACATCAGTCCAGGGTCTCTCCATCGGACAAGTCATGTACCTTGGTTCCGGCAACAGTCTCGAAAAGATCAGGATAGCCACAATAGGCACAGCTGGTTCCACAACAGTATCAGCCAATGCCATGAAGGGTGAACAGACCGTAGCTGTAGCCAGTGCACAGGCCTTCCAGACAGGTCAGGTCATCAATATCGGAGATGAAAAATACACCATTGCTTCCATACAGGCTGTACCGCGCCGCGGATACGGAGGATTTGGAGGTCGTGGCGGTCAGCAGCAACCTGCTGAACCCGACAAGATAACCCTGACCGAAGGACTCAGAACCGATGTCGCGAGCGGAGAATACTTAACCGGCAGTGGCATAACACTGGGGGCACCTGTCAGCAAGAATCATGGAGCAGGCGATGCATTCACTGCAACCATAGCAACACCTGGCAAACCGAATATCCAGTAATATCCTTAAATGGGTAAGGATACAAGAATAATAAGAAGGACAATGGTGGCACTCGTCACCATTGTCCTTATCTTATCTGTCATCCTGTGTATCCACTCTGTTACAGGTCACGGTCTGATAGGTTGCAGCCAAGGTTCGCACTGTAATCAGGTGTTAGGTAGCCGATGGTCATTCCTGCTCGGCACAGTTCCTGTCAGTGCACTTGCCACAGGAACCTATTTGGTGCTGTTGGCTTGTCTTAAGCTGATGGATAGACCAGATACTGAACCGGAAACCAGGGAGTTGCTATGCCGTATCATGCTCTTTCTCTGTGGAGCCATCATAGGTTGTGCCGTATGGTTCATCTACCTTCAGCAACACATCATTCGTGCATTCTGTCCATATTGCATGACAGCACACATACTTGGAATCATTATTTCAGTACTCTATATAGCCTTTTGTATCCCGAAAAAAAACGGAAAAGCCCTGCTGCACATAATAATTGGCATAGTTGCAGCAGCATTGTTAGCGGTTCTGCAACTGCTCACCACTCCCAGGACACTCTCCGAAAGAGGTTTCATTGAGGAAGAACTTTCCCTGCCTGATCCTGCTGAGATGCCGCTCATCGGCCCCGCAGATGCCACCCATAAAATAACCCTTATGTTTGACTGGCAATGCTCACACTGCCGTAAGCTACACCTCATGTTACCGGAAACGGTAGAAGCATTGAATGACAGCGTAGCGTTTGTCTGCTGTCCGGTATCCCTCAGCAATGAGTGCAACCCCTACCTTCCAGCCGGTCCCGATTCCTTCCAAGGCTCATGCACCCTGCTCCGCATAGGAATGGCAATATGGAATACCGACCGACAAGCATACAGAAATTATGAGGAGTGGTTCTTCGATGCGGATCCACATACCGGATGGTATCCGCCTGCCATTGAGCAGGCAGAGCAGAAAGCCGCTGCTCTCATAGGAAGCCAGACATTGCAGTCGGCCATGAAGAGCGAAAGCATAGACTATTACATTTCAGATATTCTTGAGGTCTTCGGCAGAACATCAGTAGGCGGTCTGGCGGCCATCCCGCGACTTATTTACCACAGACAGAGCATGATTCCCGACGCTGACACCCCAGCTGACCTTGCAGGACTAATCCGCTCACTTATTGAATAATCCGCCCGACCTTTCATATTCGGGTTTTACACTACCATAATCCTAAAACTGAATGTCTTGCTCTTGCCCGGCTCAAGACAGTTCATATAATCCCTACCTGTTATGTCACCTGCATAGCCATCATGATCACAACGGCCCATCCATGGTTCTATGCATACAAAAGGAGCATTTTTCGCAGGTGGTGACCATAGTCCCCAGACAGGAGCATCGTCCGTTTGGACAGCGATATATGGTCGGTATTCCTTGTCATACAGTATAACCTGATTTATCTGATACTCTTCAAGCACGAGCGCATCACGGGCAAAAAGCCCTGGAGTGATGGGCAACATGGCATCAGAGTCCAGTTCCAACATGGACGCGCTGTCACTGCGGTAACCGTCGGATGTAAGCTGTCCCACCACTATCCGGTTAACCGGTTCATCAGCCTGGACCAGACGGAAATAACCATGAATTAAATCGTCTTTGTCGAAATCACGGTAATTGAATCCGGGATGAGCACCTATCTGATAATACATCTCTTCAGTTCCAAGGTTCTTGATCCGCCACTCTACGCAGAGGGCATTCTCTTCAAGCCGATAAACAGCTTCTATCCTGAAGGGATACGGGTAAATGTTAAAGGTCTCCATATCGGACTCTAGCCCCAGGACGACACTCTCTCTGTCATGACAAAGCACTCTGAAATCCATGTCACGTGCAAAACCGTGCTGAGACAGGCGGTAGGTCTTGCCACCCACCCTATACTCTCCTTTCCACACCTTTCCCACTATGGGAAAGAGCATCGGTGCATGACGTCCCCAATACTCTTTGTCGGCACACCATACCAGCTCCTCGTCACTCCCAAGTTTTCTGAGATTAGTCAGTTCAGCGCCATGCAGGTCAATGACCGCGCTTATCCTGTCATTGGAAATAACCATAATCATTTCATTTTCCTTTCCGTAAAGATAGTAAAAAACTGTAACTTTACAGCGCTATGAAAGAATATCTGTTTACTGTTCAACTTGAAACCCGTGATTACGAGTGCGACCTTCAGGGAGTAATCAACAATGCCAATTACCAGCACTATCTGGAATATACCCGCCATAAATGGCTTCAAAGCCGCGGGCAGTCATTCCGGCAGTGGCACGAAGAGGGCATTGACGTGATGCTTTCCGAGATAAACATGAAGTACAAAGCCCCTCTGCACGGTCAGGAGGAGTTTCTCTCCTGCCTTAATTTACATCGTGAGGGAGCACGGTTCATATTTGAACAGGACCTGTACCGTAAAGCGGATCTCAAGATGTGCCTCCAGGCTACCGTTACAGTGATAAGCGTAGTGAACGGTCATCTGAGCAAAGGAGATGAAGTTGCCATGAAAATAGGATTACATCCGTAATCACGGGTCTCCAGCTCGGTAGTAAACAGTTATTCTTTAATTATTTGCCTATGTGCTTGAGGATAATATCTACTGCCTCTTCCTCGGTCTTACCCTCCATTGAGATTACCAGGTCATAGTTGCGTGTATCATAACGACTTGCACCAGTATGACGCTTTACGTAATCCTCACGCATCCGGTCAACCTCCTTTATGAATTTCTCAGCTTCTTCCCTGGTGGCTATGCCCTTCTTTTTCATGACTCTGTCTATACGACACTCCACAGGAGACTGGATCCAAACGTTAAGATGATTGGGGTGGTCCTTGAATGTAACAAAGCTGCAGCGTCCGGCCACTACGCACGACTCGGCATCGACTATACCTTTTAGTATCTCCTGCTCAGTCCTGAATCTGTCATCCGTATCATTTTTCTCAGGGACAGCAAAATTCGGCAGGTTATCATATATGGATACTGCAAAACCACCGTCCAGTTCAACTATACGCTTGAAATCTGGCCACCATGTACGTTTTTTTGCTTTAAGACGCTCTATTTCTTTATCGCTAAGTCCCTCTTTCTCCTCAACTGACTTTAAATGAGCCTTATCATAAAAAGGTACGCCCAACTTTTCGGCCAGTTTCTTTGCCACAGTCTTTCCGCCCGAACCCAACTCACGATTAATTGTAATGACAAATTTCTCTGATGTATTCATAGTTTACTTGTTTGATTTACTACAAATGTACGCATTAGGGACGGTTCCTTCTGCGTCATTTGATAAAAAAATTAAATTATCGGCAAAAATTTCCGAATGAC
>JAFZKR010000085.1 GCA_017551845.1 Bacteroidaceae bacterium | reverse complement strand
GGAGCTATCAGACCGTTTATGCAGAAGGCACCGTCGTTGGGCTGGTCACCGAAGTCACCTCCGTATGCCCAATATTCAATGCCGTTTTCCTTTTTGGATATACCCTGATCCACCCAATCCCAAACTGCTGCACCGCAGATACTGGAATCAGCATAGATAACATCCCAATACTCCTGAAGATTACCCATTGAGTTACCCATTGCATGGGCATATTCACGGGCAATGAGAGGTTTCTCTGTTTCCTTCTCAGCCTCAGCCCGAAGCACATCGGGAGTGGGATGTCCGAAGTCATGGAGGGCGGAATAACGCGGATGGCAGTCATAGAAAGGCAAGCGTGTGGAATCAAGACTTACCACAGCATCGTACATGGCCTGGATGTTAGGACCTATCCCTCCCTCGTTACCAAGGCTCCATATAATTATGCTGGGATGGTTCTTGTCACGCTGAACCAAGCTTACTGCCCGATCTACATGTGCATCACGCCATGCAGTATCCTCGCCCATCACACGGTTGGCATAACCGTAACCATGACTCTCCTGATTGGCCTCGTCCATAACATATATACCCCAACGGTCACACAGTTCATACAGATACTCGCGGTCAGGATAGTGGCTGGTACGCAGAAAATTGATATTTGCCTGCTTCATAAGGCGCAGGTCCTGCTCGTATGTGGCATCATCAACATAACGCCCGGTCACCGGATGGTGGTCATGGCGGTTCACACCACGCAGCTTCACGTTCTTACCGTTAATCTTGAAGACCTCACCCACACACTCCACACGCTTCACGCCCAGATGGTAGTCGAAGTGCTCCACTACCCTGCCCTGCCTGTCAACCAGCTCCACACTGAAAGGATAGAGGTTAGGTTTCTCGGCCGACCATAACAGTGGCTTGTCGATAACATATTCAAGCCGAATAAGAGCGGTATCACCGGCTGCAAGGCTTTTCATCCTGCCCTCAACAGTTTTTCCATCAAGCGTCAGAACAGCCTTCAGGTTTCTGGACTTCTGTCTTCCTGTGTTGCAAAGTGCAACATCGGCAGTCACCTGAGCCTTTGAGAAATCATCATTTGGAACAGCCGTCACACGATAATCGGATATGTGCACAAGCGGGCGTACCCATAGCTGCACCTCGCGGAATATGCCTGAGAGCCGCCACATGTCCTGATCCTCAAGATACGAACCGTCACTCCATCGATACACCTCCACTGCCAGCCTGTTTTTACCCACATGCATGTATTCAGTCACATCGAACTCCGCGGGTGACATGGAGTTCTGGCTGTATCCCACCTTCTGTCCGTTCACCCAGACATAGAAGGCCGAATGTACACCGCCAAAGTGCAGGATAAGGTTCTTGCCCAGCATATCATCAGTAACCTCCACAAAGGTGACATAAGAACCCACAGGGTTGCGGTTCGAATATGCAGTCCAATAAACAGGAGGTTCATCAGTGACACTTGGACGGTTACGCTGGAACGGATAACTCATATTTGTATATATGGGAGTTCCGAATCCCTGCATTTGCCAGTTACCAGGCACTGTTATCCTGTCCCAGCCGCTTACATCATAATCCTCAAGAAAAAAGAGAGCAGGCCTCTCCTCCGGGTTGCGGCTCCAATGAAACTGCCACTGTCCGTCAAGCGACACTATCTCCCGGCACTCCTTCCATTTGGATGGCATCTGCAGCGTGGCGTGATAAGGCAGTTTGTTGATACCTAACACAGCAGGATTCTCCCAGTCATTCCCAAACAGCGTTTGAGTTTGAGTCTGAGCCGTAGTGCACATCCATGAAAATAATGCTATTGTAACCGAAAAATAATGTCGCATTGCTTGGAGTCAGTTCTTTATTACGCCGAACAGGATACCTGCCACAAGCAGCGTGAACAGGATATTGAAGCCCTGTGCTGTAAGGAATGCCTTGAGTGACTGATTGTTCTCCTTGGCGAATATCTGCTTGAAGTTAGTCTCCAGACCTATGCAGACAAACGCTATTGAGAAGAAAATGTTCTGGAAATTCTTGGCCAGACTCTTGTAGGCAATGCCGTCGGCACTCTTGCCGGCAAAGAAAATACTGAATACGATGGATGCAATCACCATACCTACCACAAACTTGGGGAAACGCTCCCAGATGACCTTGCCGGATGTCTTCTCAACACCCTTGGTGCCGCGTACTGACCAAAATACCGAGATAAGGAATGCCGCTACACCAATAAGTACATTCTGTGACGCCTTAACGATTACAGCGGTATTTCCGGCCTCATCACCAAGTATGCCTCCCGATGCAGCTACGGCAGCAGTGGTATCGATTGTACCGCCAATCCATGCACCGGCCACCTGCGCCTGAGCCAACTCATTGCCAGGGAAAAATAGCGGCAACAGCCAGTTGCAGAGTAACGGCATGAGATACAGCATGGGGATGGCAACTACCATTACGAGAGAAATAACGTAAGACAGTTTCTTCTGGTCTCCCTTTATGGTTCCGCAGGTAGCAATGGCTGCCGACACACCACATATACTTACTGAGCTGGCCAGCATGGTTGACATCTCGTCATCTACCTTGAACACCTTGCGTGACACCCAGAAACCGAAGTACCATACACAAAGAACAACTATC
>JAFZKR010000084.1 GCA_017551845.1 Bacteroidaceae bacterium | reverse complement strand
TTCCAATGAACGGGATTATGTCCAGATAAGGACAAGTGGGAATGTAAAATGGAATGAGCCTTATAAAAAGAATTCAGAGTGGAACTGTTCTCTTGGTACCGGATTTATGTTCGGAGATAAAGGGCAAGGCGCCAGATTTGCCATAGAGATAGGTGTTGGTATGGGTGGAAACACAACTACGTACAATTACAGCAAGAGAGAAGAAATTTATAGTCCGGACAAGATTTATTATCCTTACACGGACCATAGAGATTCATATTACCAGGAACACTTTAATAATGATAAAGGTTATAATAACCAAGCCGATCTTCTTTCAGTACACTTATCGCTTATCCGACGGATGAATCTGGGCGGAGGTTTCATTCTGGAACCCAGGCTGTCTGCCGGTTTTGATTATGCCATGCGTGCCCATTATGGTGAAGAGGCTGATTATTGGTACGGCAACTTCAATACCGGAATGTACAAGGTATCCTTGACTCCGTTCGTATTTGAGCACCGCTTTGAGAAGAACCGTCATTTTGCAGTAAAAGCAGAGCTGGGTAGCATAACTTATCTGCGCTGTGATACCGAATGGGTTCAAGAAGATTATCAGGTTCTTGAGGTTAATTTCAACAAGTTTACCGCTGGTCTTGTATACTATTTTGGGAATTAGTTTCCGATGAAGAGATCTTATCCGTTAAATATTAAAAATGGCTAAAGGATAGCCGTTTTGATAGGGAAACTCTGCGCTATGCGTGGAGTTTTCTGTATTTTTGCGCATTCTATTAATAGCTAGTTTATAAAGTACATACCTAAAATCGAAATACGAGGAATGAAAAGAGGATTTATTGTGAAGGCAGGATTGATGTTTGTGTCAGTTTGGATGGCTGTGGGAACAGCTGTTATGGCGCAGGATCTTGGTCCGAGCGGTGCTTTCAAGGTGACTCTTGACGATGCAATCCGCGTGGCTCTGACTGATAACCCTACTATCAAGGTTGCTGAACAGCAGATAGAGGTCAAGAAAATCAGTAAGGATGAGGCCTGGCAAGCGCTTCTGCCTTCCGTGGATTTCAGCGGGACAATCCAATACACGGTTCTCGCGGCTGTGATGAAACTGAACGGGATGGAGTTCAAGATGGGTCAGGACAACACCAGTACATGGAACGGGCAGTTCCAGGTGAGCCTGCCAGTTTTCGCCCCCACGGTCTATGCCACGATGAACCTGACCAAGACCGATCTGGACAATGCGGTGGAACAGAGCCGTAGCTCTAAACTGGATCTGGTGAATCAGGTGACCAAGGCATATTATCAGGTCATTCTTGCCCAGGACAGCTACGATGTGCTGTGCAAGAGCCTGGAGCAGGCGCAGAGGAATTTTGATGTAGTAAAGTCGCTTTACGAACTGGGCGGAACAAGCGAGTATGACAAGATAAGCGCCGAGGTGCAGCTCCGTAGCCTGAATCCCACAGTAATACAGGCACGCAACGCGGTGACATTGGCAAAGCTCCAGCTTATGCTCCTTATGGGCATAGATCCCGAGACTGAAATAACGGTAGAGGGCAGTCTTGAGGACTATGAGGACCGGTTGTATGGTGAAGCTCTCGGGAGTGGCGGAAACTATTCACTTGAGAACAATACGAACATGCGCCAGCTCAGAATGAATGAGACCATGCTGAACCAGACACTTCGTGTGCAGAAGATGAACTTCCTTCCCACCATGGCTCTTGCCGGAACCTATTCCATGCAGTCACTTTACAATGACAACTGGAATGTGTTTGACTACTCATGGGCCAAGAGCTCATCAATAGTGCTGTCCCTTTCACTGCCTATTTTTCGCATGGGTAATTTCACCAAACTGCGCAGCACCAAACTGCAGATAAGCCAGTTGAATGAGAACATCGGATACACTGAGAAACAGCTCAATATGCAGGTGCGCAGCTATGTGGATAATATGAAGGCCAATGCTGAGCAGGTGGCAAGTAACCGTGAGGCTATTGAGCAGGCTGAGAAGGGCCGTGAGATAGCAAGTAAACGATATGAGATAGGCAAGGGTACCATCTTGGAACTGAACAACTCCGAGGTGTCGCTCACACAGGCTAAGCTTACATACAGTCAGTCCATATACAATTATCTGGCCGCCAAGGCCGACTTGGATAAGGTGTTAGGCGATGATGCTATGATACCTGACGTGAAATGATAGATTCAAATAGGGAAACAAATAAGACAAATAAATATGAAAGCATTCAGATTTTCAGGAATCGCGTTCTGTTCAATGCTGTTTCTTGCAGCTTGCAGTCAGAATAAACAGGCTGCAAACGGTCCGGCAGCACCGGATCCCACAGCGAAGCCGCTGGTTAAACTGGCTAAGGTCACTACTGAACCCGTAGCACAGTTACAGGTCTATTCAGCCACCATTGAGGGAGAGATAAAGAATAATATTGCCCCTTCTACACCCGGCAGAATAAGCAGGATAAGGGTTGAAGTGGGTGACAATGTGCGCAAGGGCCAGATTCTTGTGGAGATGGACGAGACCACCCTCAGTCAGCAGGAGATGCAGCTCAAAAACCTTGAGACCGAATTCAACCGTATAGACCAGCTTTACAAGGTGGGAGGCGTGTCAAAGTCCGAATGGGACAATGTGAATCTGCAGTTGGAGGTTGCCCGCAAGTCATTTCAGACCCTCAAGGAGAATACCCGTCTGGAAAGTCCCATTGACGGTGTGGTTACTGCCCGCAATTATGACAATGGTGACCTGTATAGCGGCCAGGCCATTCTTGCGGTGCAAAAGATAGCTCCTGTCAAGCTGATAATAAACGTCTCGGAGCAGTACTATTCAAAAGTCAAGAAGGGTGATGAGGTGTCTATTGAGTTGGATGCCTATCCCGGTGAGACTTTTGCCGGCAAAGTTTCTCTCATATATCCTACCATCGATGCAATGACGCATACTTTTCCTGTTGAAATCAAAGTGGCTAACACTGACTTAAAACTGCGTCCCGGTATGTTTGCCCGCGCTACCCTGAACCTGGGTACTCTGGACCATGTGGTCGTGCCTGATCTGGCAATAGAGAAGCGTGCCGGCTCAGGCGACCGTTTTGTGTATGTCTATGAGAACGGCAGGGTTATCTATAGTAAGGTTGAGCTGGGGCAGCGCCTTGGTGACCGTTATGAGCTTATATCGGGCGTACCCAATGGGGCCCAGATTGTGATAGCCGGACTGTCAAAGCTCTCTGACGGCCGTGAGGTTGAAGTTGAAAAGTAAAAAGCTTTAGGGACAATGAGTTTATATGAAGGCTCGGTCAAAAGACCGATTTTTACGGCTCTCTGCTTTGTGGCTGTGGTGGTGTTCGGCGTATTCTCATACACCAAGCTGCCTATTGACCAGCTGCCTGACATCGAGTCAAACACCATCATGGTGTTCACATACTACAATGGCGCCAACGCATCGGACATTGAGAACAATGTGACCCGCCCGTTGGAGAACACTCTGAACAGCTGCACACACATAAAGCATATAACATCACGTTCATCAGAGAACGTATCTGTAATTACTCTTGAGTTTGAGTACGGACATTCAATTGATGACCTTACCAATGATGTGCGTGACAAGCTGAGTATGATATCCAACTCGCTGCCTGACGGCGCTGGTTCACCTATCATATTCAAGTTTGATACCAGTATGATGCCTATCATGCTGCTCTCTGTCCAGGCCGGTGAGAGCCAGAGCGCCTTGTACAAGATTCTGGATGAGAATGTGGTGAACCCGCTGGCACGTATCCCGGGTGTGGGTACGGTATCTGTGACGGGTGCCCCGCAGCGTGAGATTTACGTTTATTGCGATCCGGCCAAGCTGGAGGCTTACAATCTGACCATTGAGGCCATATCGGCCATGATAGGTTCTGAGAACCGCAGCGTTCCGGGCGGTAACCTGGATGTGGGTAATGAGACCTATGCCCTGCGTGTGGATGGTGAGTTCAAGGATCCGCGTGACATGCAACATCTGGTTGTGGCTTCAATCCAAGGACGTAACGTTTATCTTAAGGATATTGCCGAGATTGTGGACCGCACTCAGGAGCGTGCCCAGGAGTCATACAACAACGGCGTGCAGGGTGCCATGATGGTTATCCAGAAGCAGACCGGTGCCAATACGGTTGAGATTTGCCGCAAGGTTAATGAGGTTCTGCCTCAGTTGCAGAAGAATCTGCCCAGCGACATAAAGATAGGTATGATAAATGACGGTTCGCAGGATATCATTCTGACTGTGAACTCTCTGGCTGAGACTATCCTATACGCTCTGCTTTTTGTGGTGCTGGTGGTTTATCTGTTTACGGGACGTTGGCGTGCTACAGTTGTTGTGGCTATCACTATTCCGTTGTCTCTGATTGCATCATTCATCTATCTGTTTATCACTGACGGTTCACTCAACATTATCTCACTCAGTTCACTGACCATTGCAATAGGTATGGTGGTGGATGACTCAATTGTGGTGCTGGAGAATATCACTACGCATATTGAGCGCGGCGCCAACCCCAAACAGGCTGCAATACATGCTACCAATGAGGTGGCCGTATCTGTTATAGCATCTACAATGACAATTTTTGCGGTTTTCTTCCCGCTCACAATGATGTCAGGTATGGCCGGTGTGATGTTCAAGCAGCTGGGTGGTATGATCTGCGTCATCATTGCCATTTCATTGGCTGTGTCACTGACTCTTACCCCGATGCTCTGCTCACGCATGCTTAAGCTGGAGAAAAAGGGCAGCCGCCTGCATACATTCCTGTACCGTCCTATCCAGAAGGCTCTTGACGGTCTGGACCGCTGGTACTCACGCCGCATCAACCATGCGGTACGTCATCGCAAGACTGTTGTTTTGGCATGTCTTGTATTGTTCGTGGTGTCACTTTTTACGGCCAAGAACCTTAAGTCTGAGTTCTTCCCCAGCGATGAGCAGTCACGTATATCGGCTACCATCTACATGCCTATCAACACCAATACGAACCGTTCGCGTGCTGTGGCTCAGGAACTGTCTGACCTGTGGATGAAACGTTATGCCGATGACCTTGTGACCTGT
>JAFZKR010000083.1 GCA_017551845.1 Bacteroidaceae bacterium | reverse complement strand
GTCTCCTCTTTTTCTTCCGGCTGCGGGCCTTTGTTCTGCAGCAGTTCATCGGAATAGACGCATTGGAACTTGCGGCTGGGATATCGGTCATTTTGCTTGAAACGCTTGCGGAGCATGCGGGCCAGAGGGTCACCTTTAACGTTCCAGAACTCTGTCACTCGGATGCGTGTGGGGTCAATCTTGAGTGCGGCACCCATGGATGAGAAGAACTTAGCCTTGCTCTTGGTGGCCATCAGAATGAGCAGCGCCTTGTCCTTAAGCGAATCTATGGCGTCAATTATGTAATCGTAACTGTTCAGGTCAAAGGTATCGGCCGTTTCCTCATTAAAGACCTTCTCAACGGTGATTATGTCGGCCTGGGGATTTATGCTCAGAAGACGTTCCTTGAGTGCATCAACCTTGACCTGACCTACAGTCAGGGTGGTGGCCATAAGCTGGCGGTTGACGTTGCTTTCACAGACGCGGTCAGAGTCAACGATAGTCAAGTGGCGGATTCCGGAGCGTATAAGGCTCTCGGCGCACCAGGAACCAACGCCGCCTACACCGAATATGATTACCCTCTTGGAGGCGAGCTTTTTCATAGCTTCAGTTCCCAAAAGCAGCTCTGAACGTCTGAATATTGCGTCTTCTATAGCCATAGTCATTCAAGATAACGTTCCCTAAGAGTGGCAATATCCTGGTCTGTCAGACCTATGGGGCCTCTCAGGTAGGCATCCATGGAGCCGTACTCCTGGTCAATGCGGTCCAGTGCTTTATTGAAATTATCAGTGTTGGCGCCCAGAAATGCTTTCACGGTGGCAATCTCATCGTCCTTGCCTCCCATAAGGCGTACGCGCAGGCAGGTGCGTCGCACTAATTTGTCATAGACGCGGTTGGTGGCATCAAAATCAGCCACAATGGTCTCACGGTCAGCTCCCAAAGCGGCAAGCAGAAGGGCCGATGCAATTCCGGTTCGGTCTTTTCCCTGTGTGCAGTGATAGAGTATGGCGCCGCTCTCAGTCTCCAGCACCATACGGAAGAATCTGGCATACTGCTGCTGGCATTCCGGACTGAAAAACATGTTGGGGTACATATCACGTGCTATCCTTTGAGCCATCTTGTTGAATGCGGCTATAAGGATGATCTTCTTCATGACAAACTGCTTGTGTCCGGTAAAGAGTTTCTTCTCCTCTTCCTGTGCCTCCTGGCTCTTGTTGCCGCTGGCATCTACTACGAGACTTATATATTCGGCTCCGCTGACCATACGGTCTGCCTTACCGTTCTTCTCCTCCTCTTTACGGAAATCAATGACTTTTGCTACAGGTAGTTCTGAAAGATACTTGAGGTCTGCATCGGTGGCATCGGCCATGTGTGCGGAGCGTATGAGCATGCCGTCACGCAGACGGCGGCCGTCCTGAATTATGTAACCTCCCAGGTCACGTGCGTTGACTATGCCCTTGACCGGGATGAACTGCTGTTTGAACTCTGATGATGAAATGCGCATGTTTACAGGTAGAATTCTTTGATTTGGCGCTTGAAATATACGGCAAAGAACAGCTTTTCCAGCAGACTGCACTTTTGGAACACATATCTCAGGGCTATATCAAGACATGCAAACCTGCCGGCCAGACGGTCAAACTCTGAATGGTCATCCTGTCCGGTGTAGGCCTTGGCAAAAGCTTCCCAGAATAGGCCCAGTTGCTGCTCTGTCATGTGAAATATGTCCTGCACCTGTTTCATGGGGGCGTACATTCTGCATATCTGGAACAGGTGGCCTATGTCAAACATGGGGTCTCCGTAGGCAAAGCGGTCCAGGTCTATCCATACGGGTTTGTCGCCTGACAGTACCAGGTTGCCCATGTTGAAATCACCGTGACTGCAGGTCTTGATGTCCTGTATGGTCAGTGCAAATGACTTTAGTATCTGCCGGTTCTTGCGGCTTATGAACTGAACCTTGTCCAGCGCTCTCAAGAGCTGCTCCTTGCGGCTTGGAAAGAACGATGTGTCGCACGGGGTGCTGAACAGTATCTTTCCGTTCTCACACATGAGCCTGGCCATCTCCTCAATGCGATGAGGCTCATCATGGCATATGCGTGACAGTGACCGCTTGTTTTTGATCTTATCCGATAGGGTTGCGTATAAATCTCCTACGCGTACCATCTCGTGCATTCTTGGGGTGGGTAGTCCTAATCTTTCAACGGCCTTTGAAGTCTCAAACTCGTGCTTTACGAACTCCAGTGTGTTGATCTGCTTACGGTCAACTTTAAGGATCAGGTCCGGCTGGGCCGGGTTTTCGTATGTGGTTCCGTTGCCACCTTCTCCCACCTTGGTCCATTCGCTAAGGTCAATGTCTTTATATGTGCTCATAACAGGTCAGTAATAGTTTCCGATAGACAAATATACGCTTAAATTTATATTTTTGCACCCGAATTCAAGCAAACTGATGGCAACCAGGACAAATGCCAAGTTCTTCTCATCCATGGGCGCAGCGCTCAAGATGGATCCCACGCGTATAAAGATTACGGAATTCTGGAAAGTAAAGGGAGATCCCCTGGCACGTGCATTGAGAAAGAAATTCAAGCAGTTGGGCGAGTATCCCAAACGTAAGTTCCAATGCGTTTACAGTGATGAACTCATACCGGAAGGCAAGGATGAAACCGTATGTGGGACAGTCGTTCATATCACTGCCATATTCGGCTTTATGCTGGCCAGTCTGGTTATTAAATATAATTATAATTACTTGTTTGAGTAATTGTTAATTTGTTGTACCTTTGCACTCGGAATTTGGGTATCTGATAATTCAGATTTAATAGGGAACACGGGTGAGATTCCCGGACAGTCCCGCTGCTGTATTTCTCAGGTATCGTTTGGATGAGCATTCAGCCCCTTTGAATGCAACAAACGCCACTGGCCTCGATGGCCGGGAAGGTTCCAGACGGGGAGATAAGTCAGAAGACCTGCCCATAATTCTAAGTTAGACCTTAGCTCCGTGGATAGGGCGGGTTAGACAAAACAATGTCAGAAACAGTTAGTGACAGCCCGGAAACACAGCGGATCCTTGATCCGTTCTTCCGCGCGCGGGAATCAGCGTGCGGCGGTAGAGTCATATACGGTTTCCAACCCCGCTTTAACTTCCATCAGCTATTGTCTGTAAACAGAAAATTGTTTGACAGCAATACTTGTTTGATGGCAACCCGTAACAGGGTTGAAGAAAAGCGGATTCCTGTTGTTGGGAATCAGCAGATTGAATGGGGAGGCCGTGAGGTTTCCCCATCTTATCGGAAATTTTTAAAACTACATATTACCTATGAGTGACAAGAAACTGAATGTCAAAATGTGCGTAATACTGCCTGCGATTCTGGCAGTAACGCTTTTCCTCTGGCTTGTGCCGGTTGACTTCTATGGCATTGAAGCCCTTACCGTGGTTCAGCAGCGTGTTATAGCACTGTTCGTTTTTGCGGCATTGATGTGGATATTTGAGATCATCCCCAACTGGACCACATCATTGTTGCTGATAGTGCTGACTTTGCTTACCATATCGGACAAGGGTATAAGTCTGTTCTGTGATCCCAAATTCGGAACTCTGGTCAGTTACAAGAGCCTGATGGCATCGTTCGCCGATCCGGTTGTGATGCTGTTCATGGGCGGATTCGTATTGGCTATCATGGCCGAGAAGTACGGACTTGACGTCACTCTGGCACGTGTCCTTCTCAAGCCGTTCGGCACTAAGCCCAACATGGTGCTGCTGGGATTCCTTGTGGTGATTGCCATATTCTCGATGTTCATGTCAAACACTGCAACCGCAGCCATGATGCTGGCTTTCCTTGCTCCTGTGCTTCAGGTGCTTCCGTCCGATGACAAAGGACGTATAGGTCTGTCACTTGCTATCCCGGTAGCTGCAAACATCGGTGGTATAGGTACTCCTATCGGAACCCCTCCCAATGCAACTGCTGTACGTTTCCTGACAGAAGCCGGTTATGAGGTTACATTCTCTGAGTGGTCAATAAGAATGATTCCGTTCGTTCTTATAATGATTCTGGTGGCTTGGATCCTTCTCCAGCTGCTGGTCCCCTTCAAGACCAAGAAACTGGTACTGGACATTCCCGCAAACAAGCGCCCTGTTGACTGGAAGACATACGTAGTATGGATCACTTTCTTAGGCACAATCCTTCTGTGGGCAACTGAGAGCCTTACGGGAATCAACTCAAACGTTGTTGCTCTGATTCCGCTCGGCGTACTCACCATGACAGGTATATTCACCAAGGAGGATATCAAGGAGATCAACTGGACGGTGCTCTGGTTGGTAGCCGGAGGTTTTGCTCTGGGTACTGCCCTGCAGGGAACCGGTCTGGCCAAGACACTCATCAACGCCATCCCGTTCGGATCAATGAGCGTGCTGAGCGTCCTGATAATAGCGGGTTTTGTATGCTATTTCCTTTCAAACTTCATCAGCAATTCGGCAACTGCCGCACTGCTTATACCTATTCTGATCGTGGTTGCTGAAGGCATGGCCGATCCTACAGCAGCAAACAACGCCTCATTCATGGCGTTTGGAGGTACTCACGCGATGATCTCATTCATTGCAGTCTGCGCATCCATAGCAATGCTGTTCCCCATATCCACACCTCCTAACGCCATTGCATCGAGCACCGGCCTGGTCAACACCAAGGATATGTCCAAGGTGGGTATCATCATAGGCGCCATAGGCTTTGCATTGGGATTCCTGTGGCTTACCAAGATATTCCCGTTCGCAATGAATTGATTTTTTTTGAACACAAATTCAATTAGTATGAAAAAGATATTTTTGACTGCAATAGCAGCTTTGTTAACGGTCTTGCCGGCATTGGCCCAGGATGTGCAGTATGGTCGCAAGGTGACCGATTTTGCAAGTACCCCCAAATTTGGCGGATACTTTATTGGCAAATATGCATATACTGACAAAGATGGTCAGTATGGCGGTGATGGTTTTAGCCAGCGCTTGTTCCGTGCTTACGTGGACGGAACTATACTGAATGATTTCAAATATCGTGTCCAGATACAGGGCAACAATGCGGCTTTTCACATGAAGGACTACTTCGTGGAGTGGGCGCACTGGAAGGAGTTCTCTGTAAAGATAGGTCAGTACAAGCGTGCCTTCCTGTTTGAGAATCCCTATAATCCCTGGGACGTAGGATTCGGTGATTATTCACAGATTACCAAGAAGTTTTCAGGAATGGGAGACTATTGTGGTGAGGCCGGCTCAAACGGTGGTCGTGACCAGGGTATTCAGATTCAGGGTGACCTGTTTCCT
>JAFZKR010000082.1 GCA_017551845.1 Bacteroidaceae bacterium | reverse complement strand
GGCGAAGGGGTAATGCGTCAGTAAATTACATGTTCGGGAACAAGATTGCCGTTCTATTGGGTGACTATGTTGTTTCCCGTTCCCTACAGCAGATTTCGTTGACCGGCAACCTCAAGTCCATAGAGTGCATGTCGCGTCTTATCGAAGGGCTTTCCGAGGGCGAGATTATACAACTTAATGCACTCGGCAATTTTGATCTCTCCGAAAAACTCTATTTTGATATAATCTCCAAAAAAACCGCAAGTCTGTTTGAGACGGCAGCTGAGCTTTCGGCTCTTTTCAGCGGTGCTTCCGTTCAGGATATCGATTCTTTCAGGCGCTTCGGTCATATAGTTGGACTATGTTTCCAGATAATGGATGATATTCTTGATTTCCATGACAGTTCTGAAACAGGTAAGCCTGCCGGAAACGACCTGCGGGAAGGCAAGTTCACATTGCCCTCGATTCATGCTCTCTCTGACAGCGACAGAGACTGGAGCTCACATATACAGGCCATCCGTTCTCTGTCGGCCACACCTGAACAGATTCGTGAAGTAACGGAATTTACCGTTTCCAACGGTGGAATAAGTTATGCTGAATGCAAGATGAAGGAATTGAAGGAAGAGGCTCTCTCTATCCTTCCTGTTTCGATTTCTTCCGATAAGAAAGAGTGTTTCCGGAACTACCTTGATTTTCTTACCAATCGTCAGAAGTGAGAACAACTCTTTCCTGTTATCTCTGATAAGATGATATTTGCCAATCTGCTGGTTCCTATACGGAAACGGCTGTTGTTCAGCCACTCCTTCCCCAACACTTTCTCTGTGATTTTCCAGTAGGTTACAGCATCCTTTAAGGTGTTTATTCCTCCTGCGGCTTTGATTCCTGCTTTTCTTCCGGTTTCATCGGCATATTCCCGGATAGTCCTGCACATCACGCAGAATGATTCCGGATTGGCCAACTGGCCGTCTTTACCGGTCGATGTCTTGATGAAATCCGCTCCGCAATAAAGAGCCGTGAGACTGGCTTTCTTGACATTTTCCAATGTTCCGAGTGCACTTGATTCAATTATTACCTTGAGAATCTTCTCTCCACACACGGCTTTCAGCTCGTCGGTTTCCTGGGCTATGGTTTCAAAATCACCGTTCAGTACGTGTCCGGGATTCTGTACGATATCTATTTCTTCGGCCCCGTCATGAAGTGCCAGTGACGCTTCGGCTATCTTGACTTCAGGGAAGGTCTGTGCCGAAGGGAATCCTCCGGCCACACAACAGGTTTTCACATGTTCAATCTCCAGTGAGCGGCTTACAAGACCTGCGTAACACGGGAACACACAGATTGAAGCTACGGGCTTTAGCTCCGGATAGCGCTCCTCGAAGGAATTGACCTTTTCAACGAGACTCAGGATGGTGTCTTCGTTGTCTGTACTCTTGAGTGATGTAAGGTCTATGCAGTTGAACAGTTTGATAAGCGTTTCTCTGTCAGTTTTCTTGGAGGCTTCGTTTTCGGCCCATTTTACCGTTGATTTTACCCAATTAAGATCAATTGTCTCCGGGTATTTGGCAAAGACTTCGTTATAACGGTCGGTCTGTGGTTCCATCTCCTTGAGGGATTCGTTTTCTTCTTTCCATTCCATATTCATTCCTTGTTTTTTGTGTCTATTACTATTGTTACCGGTCCATCGTTCAGAAGCCTTACTTTCATGTCAGCTCCAAATACTCCTTTCTGTACTTTTCTGCCTGATAGCTTTTCTATCTCTGTGCAGAATCTTTCATACATGGGTTCGGCATATTCTCTTTTCGAAGCCCTGATATATGAAGGTCTGTTTCCTTTCTTTGTACTGGCCATCAGTGTAAACTGGCTCACTATTAGATAATCGGCCCTGGTCTCGAGGGGAGATATGTTCATTACTCCCATTTCATCGTTGAATATCCGCATGTTGACTATCTTTTTTGATAGCCATTCAATATCCACCAGTGTATCCGGGTCTTCTACTCCTAACAGTATGAGCATGCCGTTTCCTATGCTTCCCGTCACTTTTCCGTCAACTGTTACTGAGGCTTCAGTTACTCTTTGTATTACCGCTCTCATTTCTGAACCAATTGAACACTGTTCTTGCTTTTGATTCTCCAATCACCGATGCCAGTTGATCCGCATCGGCTTCGGATATTCTCTTCACGCTCTTGAAATGTTTGATAAGTGCAGTTGCTGTCTTTTCGCCAATACCTTTAATTTCAGACAGTTCGGAGTGCGTCTGCCGTTTGCTTCTCTTATTCTTGTGGAAGGAAATGGCCACTCTGTGTACCTCTTCCTGCATCTGTTCCAAGAGGCGGAACAGCTCGCTGTCGGCTTTTATTCCCACTTCGGCCTCAGGAAAACCGTAAAGCAATGCCTCGGTCTTATGCCTGGAGTTTTTTACCAGTCCTGCTATATTTATCTCTATCCCGAGATTGGCCGCTACCTCCCGTGCAATCGACATTTGTCCCTTTCCACCGTCAATTATCACCAGGTCCGGCATGGGGCATCCCTCTTGGATGGCTCTTGTCCATCTTCGCATCAGCACCTCTTGCATCGAGCCGTAGTCATCGCCTCCGGCTCCGCTCTTTATATTGTAAAGCCTGTAGTTCTTTCTGTCCGGCTTGCCGTTTTCATATACCACGCAGGCTGCCACAGCATCACTTCCGGCTATATGTGAATTGTCAAAACATTCGATTCTGACGGGTGTTTTGGGCATGCATAACAGAGAACCGAGTTCTTTCATCAGCCTCATTTTTTTCTGATCCGGATTTAGTTTGTCGCTTCTTTTAAGCCTGTCGGCACGATATTGCTTCACATTTAGGGCGGATAGTTCAAGCAGTTTCTTCTTTTCGCCCTTTTGCGGGATGGTCCAGGTAACTCCCGAATATTCGGTGTCCGGCTTAAAAGGAACAATTATTTCCCGTGCGGTGCTGTGGTAACGGTTGCGCATTTCAACAATGGACATAACGAGCATTTCACCGAGTGATTCGTCCATTTTTCTCTTGTATTCGAAAGTGAAAGCCTGGTTAATGCATCCGTCGGCCACATGAAGGTAATTGACGAAAACCACATCATCGTCCTGGTCAATGTTATATACATCCACGTTGTCCAGGCCGGTATCCACCACACGACTCTTCTCCCGGAACATCATTATGGTTTCGTATTTGTTCTTTATGGCCTGCGCTTCCTCGAATCTCATTTGGGATGCCAACTGTTTCATCCTGTTCAGCATTGATTTTGTTAATTCACCGCTTTTTCCTTTCAGTATTTCCCTGATTTCATTGATCTGGTTGTTGTACTCTTCGGAAGAAACGGTTCCGATGCATGGAGCCGGACATCTTTTGATATGGTATTCCAGACACTCTTTGTATTTCCCTTTTTTTATTGTCTCCTCGGTTAGCGGAAGCCGGCATGTCCTTACTTTATATGCATTGTGGACTATCTCCAACAGGCCGTTGAGTGTTCCTACGTGACTGTAAGGACCCCAGTATTCAGAACCATTCCGAATGATTTTCCTTGTCTTGAATACTCTGGGGAACTCCTCCTTGGTTATGCAGATGGATGGATAGGTCTTGTCGTCCTTCAGTAGTATGTTATATCTGGGTTTATATCTTTTGATAAGATTGTTTTCGAGAAGAAACGCATCCCATTCAGTCTTTACGACTATATATTTCAGGTCGGAGATTTTGCTGACGAGCATCCGGGTCTTGTCTGTTTGGCTCTCCTTAATAAAATAGGAAGAGACCCTTCGTTTCAGGTTTTTGGCCTTTCCAACGTATATAACAGTCCCTTGTTCGTCCAGATATTGGTAGCAGCCCGGTTTTTCCGGAAGGTTCTGGACAATCAGTTTGAGCTTTTTCTCGTATGCCTCCCTGCCTTTCAAAATCAACTTACTCCTTCAAATTCGTCTATCTGTATGAAGCTGTCAACGGGGCAATCCTTCGGGAAATTATCTTTTGCGTGGAAGTTGGTCAGCTCTATGATGCAGTTGACCATTACTTTTTTCGGCTTGAAGGATTTTACTAACTTGCAGGATGCCAGCAGAGTTCCGCCTGTTGCCAGAAGGTCGTCATGGATGAGAACCACATCATCGGCGCTGATAGAATCTTTGTGCATCTCCAGACGGTCATAACCATATTCTTTCTTATACTCAAGACTCACTTTCTCGTAGGGAAGCTTACCCGGCTTGCGTATGGGAATGAATCCTGCGTTCAGCTTATAGGCTAGAGCGGCTCCCACTATGAATCCTCTGGATTCTACGCCGCATACTTTTGTTATGCCTTTGTCCTTGTACATCTCATAGAGTGAATCCACAATCTCGTTCATGTCCTCCGGGTTCATGAACCATGAGGTCACATCCTTGAATTGAACTCCTTCCATCGGATAATCCGGTATGTTCCGAAGGTGACCGATAAGTGTCTCTTTGCTCATATTATTTGGAATTGTTTCACGTGGAACTTTTTTGTTTCTATCTGTTCAGAAGTACCAGCAGAACGTTGATATCACTGGGTGAAACCCCGGGAATCCGGCTTGCTTCGGCAAGAGTCTCGGGGTCATGCCTTATGAGTTTCTGTCGGCATTCGGTGGAGAGAGACTGCAGTGAAGAATAATCAAAACGTCCCTTTATGCGGATATCCTCCAGACGTTTCATTTTGTTGGCGATAAGCCGTTCGCGGCTTATGTAACCGCTGTATTTCATCAGAATCTCGGCAGCTTCTATAATCTCATCCATCCGCCCGGATTCCGTTTCATCAAGCAGTGTCTTGAGCGCCTTGATGTGCTCCGAGAGGTTTTTGAGTGTCAGCTGCGGCCTCTCTATCAGGTCCGCCAGCTTGCATCCTTCACGAAGCGGTGTTGTGCCGAGTTGCTCCAGTGTATCGTTGATAAGCGCCGGCTTGACGGAGAAGTTCCGGGCAAAATCCATTATGCGTTCTATTCCTTCACGCTTGGAGATCATCAGGTCATATCTTTCCCGTGTAGCCAGTCCTGTTTGGTATGAACGTTCTGTGAGGCGGATGTCAGCATCATCCTGGCGAAGTAGGATCCGGAATTCGGCTCTGGACGTAAACATACGATAGGGTTCGTCCACACCTTTGTTGATAAGATCATCCACCAGCACTCCTATATAAGCCTCGTCTCTCGCAAGAATGAATGGTTCGCCTCCGTGGCAGCTGATATGGGCGTTGATTCCGGCTAGAATACCCTGTCCTCCTGCTTCCTCATATCCAGTGGTACCGTTCACCTGTCCGGCCATGAACAATCCGGAAACCACCTTGGACTCCAATGTGTGCTTGAGCTGGGTGGGATCAAAATAGTCATACTCTATGGCGTAACCGGGCCTGTATATGACCAAGTCGCGGAAGGCCGGAATCTCCTTGAGGGCCCGTATCTGGATGTTCATAGGCATTGATGAGGAGAATCCGTTGAGATACATCTCGTTCGTCTCCTCGCCCTCGGGTTCGAGAAACAGCTGATGCTGCTCCCTGTCCGGGAAGGTGACCAGTTTGGTCTCTATGCTTGGGCAGTACCGGGGGCCTATACTTCTGATTTGACCGTTATAAAGAGGTGAGTCCATAAGGCCGGAGCGGAGAATTTCATGGACTTTAGGGTTGGTATAGCATGTCCAGCAGCACATCTGCTTGAGGTTTCTCTCCGAATTGATGAATGAGAACCGATGGAAATCATTCTCTCCGTCCTGACGCTCCATCTCTTCGAAATGTACGCTCCTTCTGTCTATGCGTACAGGTGTTCCGGTCTTCATGCGGGCTGTACGGATTCCATGTCGGGTTATGGACTCGGTGAGATGATAGGATGCAGGTTCGGAAATCCTTCCGCCAGGCATAGTGACGCGTCCTATGTGCATCAGGCCGTTAAGGAATGTTCCTGCGGTAAGAATAACACAACGGCATTGGAATTCGGCACCCTCCAGTGTTTTGACTCCTGTTACTCGACCGTCCTTAACGACTAGTTCCGTGACAGAATCCTGCCAGATATATAGATTGGGCTGATTTTCAAGGACTTTACGCCATTCAAGGATGTATCTCATCCTGTCGCACTGAGCCCGCGGACTCCACATGGCCGGTCCTTTGGAGCGGTTCAGCATCCTGAACTGGATGGAAGTCTTGTCAGTGACTATGCCCATGTGTCCACCCAGAGCATCTATCTCCCTTACTATCTGGCCTTTGGCTATTCCTCCTACAGCAGGGTTACAGCTCATCTGTCCCACCTTGTTCATGTCAATGGTTATGAGACAGGTCTTGGAACCCATTTGTGCTGCCGCAGTTGCAGCCTCACAACCTGCATGTCCAGCTCCTATAACAACGATGTCGAACCTGAAATCCATTCTGATGCCAAAGATAGTGCAAACTTTTTTAATGTGTGCAAAAGGGGACAGTCCCCAATTGCTTTCAGACTCATGTTTAATTAAATCCAGGTGAGGCGGCGCCAAAGGCCTTCCAAAGGACCGCGTTGATGAATCCTGGACCATAGTTTGAGGATACTGTATTGGAATATTATCATGCCTGAACCCACCAATGCAGACCATGTTGTTCCCAGTGTGTTGTATAGGCTGAATCCCCATTGGTAGAACAGGAGGCTGCCTAAAACAGACTGCAGCAGATAGTTGGTAAGACTCATCCTTCCAAAAAAGCCCAGTTTTCCAAAGACGTTCCTGACCCCCTTGAACCTATACCAAAGGAGCACACCTAAAGAAAGTATTACCATCAGGATAGCCAGATTCCAGATGGGGTGGAGCAGATCATCCCATTTTCCGAATTTGGTGAATGCGCCAGCGGCTACCAATATTGCCGAAACTATAAGTATTATACGCCACTTCTTCATATTGTCACCCTCATTGTAAAACAGTCTGGTACGTCCTATGAGTAAAGCAAGATAGAAGAGGCCAAGTGTCTGTGTTATGCGTCCGTGGAACCAGAACCATCCTAGTGTAGTGGTTATTCCGTATTTCAGGTTTGTTGTTGCTGAATGAAGGAATGTATCATGTCCCTGCATCAGTTTGAAGTAACCCATATTGACCCATTGTGAATCTGGGTGCCAGCCAAACAGGTGAGAATAAATCTCCATGGGCTGTATGAGCAGCAGTATGGTTATTGCCCAGAGCCATTTATTGTCAAGATAACCGGCAGGAATGAGCAACAGACCTAAAATGGCGTAAGTGATAAGTATGTCTCCGTCATAGAAACATACGTTGATTACACCAAACAGGAACAGCAGCACCATTCTCCACGCAAAACGGAGTGAGAAATCCTTGCCTTTCTGCTCCTGGTTGTCACGCATAATAAAGAAACTCAAACCAAAGAGTACGGCAAAAATTCCGTACATTTTACCTGAAAGTAATGCCTGAAGCACGTTAAAAACAGTCCCGTCACAAGTGAGGGTATATTTAATCTCTCTTGCAAAAGTATTGAAATGCTCTACTGAGTGAAACAAGATAATACCTGCTACAGCAAGCCCTCTCAGGGCATCGGCCACCTCAATGCGGCTGTTATTTTGTCCGGTCGTCTTATACATTTCCCAAATCTCAAAGTCCTGTTTGTAAAGGTATGAAAAAACAACAAAATCCGTATTAACTCTTGGTTTTTTACAATTTTCATTCTTACTTTACAAAAAAAAGATATGAAAACAACTCACATTACTGCCATAACCCGTCAACTTGGTTTAGTGGTAAGACAGTAATCTGACAACCAAATTCAGCACTTTACAATCACTTTACACCTTTCGCCCTTCGTTGATAGTTCGTAGATGGCTCGCAGATGAGACGTAGAAGGCTCGTAGTAATAATTAACCTAAAATAGAATTATGAAGTCTGTTAAAACTCTTATGATTGCTGCTGCAGCATTGGTTATGATGCCGATGGCAGCACAGAAAAACATTCCTCTGGTATATGACCAGGAGTTTACCGGTGCCAAGTATCCCGCACCCAAGTTCCCCACAGTTGATGAGGCCAAGACACTTGAGACCCTGCCCAACCCGCTGGAATTCTCAAACGGCAAGAAACAGGTCAAGAAATTCAAAGACTGGGAGAAACGCCGTGCTGAGATTATCCGTGAACTCTATCACTATGAGGTTGGCGAGAAGCCGATGGTTGACCGCAGCGAGATTGAGGCCAAACTTGAGGACAACACCCTTACCGTTATAGTTCATCACAATGGTGAAGATCTGACCATTACCTCAAAGATTACCTATCCTGAGGGTGATGGCCCGTTCCCATTGATGATCGGTATGTCAGGCATCAGCCTGCCGCGCAATTTCTTCCCTGACAGGAACATCGCCACAATGAACTTCAACATGAACCAGGTAATGGCACACCAGCAGAAACGCGGTAGCGAGCCCATCAACAAGATCTATCCTGAACTGGTTGAGAACGGTGCATACGCAATGTGGCCCTGGGGTGTAAGCCGTATCATTGACGGCTTGGAGATAGTTGGCGCTGCCAGCAAAATTGATATGAAGCATATCGGTGTGACCGGTTGCTCATACGCCGGCAAGATGGCTCTTTGGTCTGGTGCCTTTGATGAGCGCATTGCCCTTACAATTGCTCAGGAGCCTGGTGGAGGCGGCGCTGCTGCATGGCGTGTATCGGAGACACTGGGCCATGTTGAGACACTGGGCAACACTGACCACCACTGGTTCAAGGAGTCCATGTGGGACTGGAAGGATGCCAATGTTTCCAAACTGCCCTATGACCACCATGAACTGTGCGCATTGGTATGCCCGCGTGCCCTGCTTGTACTTGGCAATACAGACTATGAGTGGCTGGCCGACGAGGCAGGTTACGTAAGTTGCGTAGCCGCCCGCGAGGTCTGGAAGAAATTCGGCATTGAGGACCGCATGGGATTCTCAGTTCAGGGCAAGCACGGCCACTGCCAACTGCCGAAGAGCCAATACCCTGAGGTTGAGGCTTTCATTGACAAGTTCCTGCTGGGCAAGGAAGATGCCAATACCATCATCCAGTTTGTTGACGAAACATTAGAAGACAAAGAAGTCCAGAAGTGGATTCCTTGGGCTCAAGTCGATTTCAAGTAATCGACTTGACCCAGGAATCCGGTCCTTGTTTATAAGGGAATGGCTTTCAGCCGTTCACTCTGCACGCCGAAATAGGTCATCTTAAACTCTCTATCTCGATGTCGCCGTAGGCTACGCGCTCGCCGGAACTGAGCATTACGGCTTCAAGGCGGAGCATGGTGGCCTCAACAGGTTCAAAGTTTATGGTCTGCCAGATGGGGTTGTTCACAATGTTTGAGAACTCGCCACGGGCCAGTTCTGTCCACTGGCGTGAATCGGTGGTGGCAGACAATATGTAATGCGTAACAGTTCCCTTGGCATTGTCCTGAGGCGGCAGATACTTGAAGGCGCAAACCTTGGTGCGTGAGCCCAATTCCACAAACAGCTGCATGGGTGACGGCAGGAATATGTTCAGGCCTGATGATTTCTTCTCACCTGAATCAGGGATATCAGGGGTAAGGTCCGGTGCGCGGAACACGCTTATGCGTGATATCAGCGGGCAGGCCTTGCTGTCCAGTATGGTAAAGCGCAGCTTGGTGGCCGTTACAGTAGGGAAGCATATTATCCGGCGGTGGCCGATGGTGGTCAGGCCGTCACCGCCTTGAACCAGTTCATCCTTAAGAGTGATCCACTCACCGTTGACAAGTGCCTCAAGCCTGAATTTCTTTACACGCTGGCCCAGGGCGATATACTCTTCGGCCAGGAAACGGTTGAACTCAACCGGTTTCCCAAAATCAAGCGTAAGGGTGGCCTCTGTAACGCCGTCATCGGTAGCCCAGTATGTGCCTGGCTTTCCGTCAATAACCTTCTTGGCGCGGTACTTACGGGCGCTGCCTCTCACGTTTGAAGCCGTGACCTTGGCTTTACGGGCCAGATCGGTCTTAAAGACTTCATGGACCATTTTGTTGAAGGCAATGCCGCGCAGGCTGTCTGTGGGATGAATGCGTCCGTTGGGAGCTATGGGGAAGTTGAGCAGCAGTGTTGAGTTGCGGCCCACAGACTTATAGTAGGTGTCCATAAGTTTGGACAGACTCTTTACATGATCATTCTCAGTATCGTGATAGAACCATCCCGGACGGATGCTGGTGTTGGTCTCACCCGGTACCCATGAATCACCGTTTTCCACCCCGTAGTGCAGTTGCTGATAAGGTACATCACCGTCATGATTCAAAAGGCTCCAGTTGGTTTCACCCACATTGCCGGCCTCTGTGCCCACCCAGCGCAGGTCACCACGGTCACTGCCGTCATTCCATATAAGGCACTCGGGTTGC
>JAFZKR010000010.1 GCA_017551845.1 Bacteroidaceae bacterium | reverse complement strand
TCGGCAACAGCCTTCTCAAAGGTCTTGCCCTGACGCTGGCCAACTATTACGTTGAAACCGTTGTCGCGAAGGTTGCAAGCCTGTCCGGGACCCTGAACGCCGTAACCGATAACTGCAATTGTCTCATTCTTGAGTACCTCGCGGGCTTTCTCCAGCGGGAACTCCTCACGTGTCATTACCTCTTCAATGACACCGCCGAAATTCATTTTCATAGTTTTTTGTTGTTTTTATGTAGTTAATATGTTTTTTTAAAACTTTGGCCTTGGCGTTGGCTTTTTAGCGGCCCTGCGGGCCGAAAGGCTACGTACCGGATGGTAGCCAATGCCAACGCCAACGTTATTCACGGTTTTTTTCGACCGTAACGGGCTTCCATCTTGTCCAAATACTCGTTCACATGTTCAATGCGGGCGCGGGTAATGGCCACGCGGCCTGAACTTACAAATTGGAGCATGCCGCCCTGGGCGGAGAGCTCACGGTTCAAGGCTGTGATATCCTCTGTACGTCCGGTCTTCTCAATAACTGAGAAGGTGGAGTTTACCTCAATCAGTTTAGCACCGTAGCGGCGTATGATCTTGGACATCTCAGGGTTCTCAGTGAGAACCGATGTCACCACCTTATATAATGCCACCTCCTGCATGAATATCTCATCATCAGTAAAGAACTGGCACTGGAGCACATCCACCTTTTTTTCAATCTGGTCCACAATCTTTACTATGGTCTCGCGGTCAGCCATAGCGGTGATTGTGTAGCGGTGCACACCCGGTATTGATGAGGCCGATACGTTCAGGCTCTCAATGTTTACCTGGCGGCGTGTGAACACTGCAGTAACCTGATTCAGGATACCGGCTATGTTCTCTGAGTGCACTATCAGTGTGTATAACTTTTTCTCATTCTCCATTTCTAGTTACGTTGGCGTTGGCGTTGGCTTTGGCTTAATGCTACGCACCGGATGGTAGCCAACGCCAAGGCCAAAGCCAAAGTTATATTTCAAATATCATCTTATCTACCGAGCTGCCGGGCGGAATCATCGGCATAACGTTCTCCTCATCTTCAACAGCTGCCTCAAGAATGAACGGGCCCTTGGCACTGATCATCTGCTTAACGGCATCCTTGAGTTGACTGCGGTCTGTAACCAGAATGTACGGGATTCCGTAGGCTGCGGCAATCTTGCTGTAGTCGGGATTCATCATGTGGGTGCATGAGTATCGGCTCTGGAACATCATCTGTTGCCACTGACGTACGTTACCCAGATAGGTGTTGTTCATCAGGATCATCTTGACGGGAGCCTGATTCTCCATTATGGTACCCAGTTCCTGGATGTTCATCTGGAAACCGCCGTCACCGCTGAATGCAAATACCATACGCTCAGGTGCTCCGAATGTGGCACCAATGGCTGCGGGCATGCAGAATCCCATTGTTCCCAGTCCGCCCGATGTCACTATGCTGCGCGCTGAGCGGTACTTGAAGTAGCGTGATGCGAACATCTGGTTCAGGCCTACATCAGTTACAAGAACGGAATCTGCAGGTGACTGTTTGCTTACTTCAGTAACAACCTCACCCATCTTGAGCGGACCATTCTTGGGATTGACGGCAATATCTATAACCTTTTCATACTCCTCTTTGTCCAGCGGCTTGAAACTCTCAATCCACTCCTTGTGACTGGCCTTGGATATACGATCGGTTATGAGCTTTAAGGTCTGGCGGCAGTCACCAAGTACTGTAACATCAGGCTTTACGTTCTTGCCGAACTCAGACTTGTCTATGTCCAGGTGGATAATCTTGGCCTGCTTGGCATATGTGTTCAAGGTGCCGGTTACGCGGTCGTCAAAACGCATACCTACGGCAATCAGAACATCGCACTCATTGGTTTTGACGTTGGGAGCCAGGTTGCCGTGCATTCCCAGCATACCCATATTGAGCGGGTGGTCGCTTGGCAGTGCGGCAAGTCCTAATAGCGTGCGTGCTGCAGGCAAGTTACCTTTTTCAAGGAAAGCGGCAAGTTCTTTCTCGGCATTTCCCAGTTCAACTCCGTGACCTACAAGCACAAGCGGTTTCTTGGCGCTGTTAATCAGGGCAACTGCATCATTTATCTGTGACTCTATTGGATCAGGTGCAGGTATGTAACTGCGTACATAGTCTATTTTGGCAGGCTTGAACTCTATCTGCTGCATCTGCGCGGTCTTGGTAAAGTCAAGTACTACGGGACCCGGACGACCTGAGCCTGCTATGTAGAATGCGCGTGCCACTGCCCAGGCAATATCCTCGGCGCGGCGTATCTGATAACTCCATTTGGTGATAGGTTGGGTTACACCTACCAGATCAATCTCCTGGAAAGCATCGGTACCCAGGGCATCAGTACCGACCTGACCTGCTACCACAACTATGGGGGTGCTGTCAAGCATTGCGTCACTTATGCCTGTAATGGTGTTTGTAGCACCAGGACCGCTGGTCACAATTGCTACACCTGTACGGCCCGATACGCGTGCATAACCCTGTGCTGCATGGGTGGCACCTTGCTCGTGGCGCACCAGAATCTGACGCAGGTCAGTACGGTGACCGTAAAGCGCATCAAACACCTTTATTATTGAGCCGCCGGGATAGGCAAACACTGTGTCAACCTTCTCGGCAATCAATGCGCGGAGCATTGCCTCAGCTCCAGTTATCTTTTCTGTCATACTCATTCAATAATTCTAACGCCTCCCTTATCGGCAGAACTTACCATGTTGGCGTAAGCCTTGAGGCTCTTTGCCACAACACGCTTGCGGGTGAGCGGACGCATGGGGCGTGCTGCAAGTTCGGCATCACTCAAGCGTACGTTTATGCTGCGTGCGGGTATGTCTATGTCAATTATGTCACCGTCCAGGACCTTGCCTATGGCGCCGCCGTTGGCAGCCTCGGGTGATATGTGTCCGATGCTCAGACCCGATGTTCCGCCGCTGAAACGGCCGTCGGTAATCAGGGCGCACTCCTTACCCAGGTGGCGTGACTTGATGTATGATGTGGGGTAGAGCATCTCCTGCATGCCGGGACCTCCCTTGGGGCCCTCGTGGGTGATGACAACCACGTCACCTGCAACAACCTTGCCTCCAAGTATACCCTCAACGGCATCCTCCTGTGAATCGAATACCTTTGCGGGGCCTGAGAACTTCCATATGCTCTCGTCAACGCCTGCAGTCTTTACAACGCAGCCGTCAACAGCGATGTTACCCTTAAGGATGGCCAGACCGCCGTCCTTGGTATAGGCGTGTTGCAGATCACGAATGCAACCTTCAGCACGGTCGGTGTCAAGCTCGCTGTATGTGCAGTCCTGTGAGCCTAACTCAGTGCTGAACTTGCGGGCGGGGGCGGTTGAGTAGATGCGCTTGGCCTCGGGGTCAATGCTGCCCTTGGTTATGCTATACTTATCAATTAGCTGTCCGTATGTCATTCCTGTTACGCTCATGGCATCGGTATGCAGCAGTCCGCCCTTGGCAAGTTCGGCCAGGATGTTCAGCACACCACCTGCACGGCCTACATCCTGAACGTGATACTTCTGCGTGTTGGGAGCCACCTTGCACAAGCACGGAACGTTTCTTGACAGACGGTCAATATCGTCCATCTTGAAATCAACTCCAGCCTCGTATGCTACTGCCAGCAGGTGCAGTATTGTATTTGTTGAACCACCCATAGCTATATCCAGGTTCATGGCGTTCTCAAAGTTGATTTTCTTTGCTATGCTGCGGGGCAGGACACTCTCATCGCCATCCTCATAGTACTTGAATGCGTTCTTTACCACAAGAGCAGCGGCATCTTTCATCAGTTGCACGCGGTTCTTGTGTGTAGCCAGAATGGTTCCGTTGCCGGGCAGTGACATACCCAAGGCCTCGGTAAGGCAGTTCATAGAGTTTGCAGTAAACATACCTGAGCAGCATCCGCAACCCGGGCAGGCTGCACGCTCAATTGCCTCGACATCGGCATCCGATACGCTCTCATCGGCCGATTTGATCATTGCATCAATCAGGTCCAGATGTGCGTTGCCCAGTTCACCGGCCTCCATTGGACCGCCGCTTACGAATACGGTGGGGATGTTCAGGCGCATGGCTGCCATAAGCATACCCGGAGTGATCTTGTCGCAGTTGCTTATGCAGACCAGGGCATCGGCCTTGTGGGCGTTTACCATGTATTCTACGCTGTCGGCTATGATGTCGCGTGAGGGGAGTGAATAGAGCATTCCGTCATGACCCATGGCAATTCCGTCATCAACGGCTATTGTATTGAACTCGGCGGCAAAGCAGCCCAGGCGTTCAATCTCAGCCTTGACAATCTGGCCGGCCTCGTGCAGATGGGTATGACCGGGAACAAACTGTGTGAATGAGTTGGCAATTGCTATAATAGGCTTGCCCAGCTGCTCCTTTTTCATGCCGTTGGCTACCCAAAGAGCACGGGCTCCTGCCATTCGGCGTCCTACGGTACACTGGTCACTGCGTAATGGAATCCTCATATCATTCAATATTTCCTGTATATATATTCACAATCACCCCGTCTGGCGTAATTGAAATGCAAAGTTACCTATTTAATAGGTAGCGCAAAACATTTTTATGCAAAATATGTTAGAAATACTCAGGCTATACCGTATATTAGCGGTTGAATTACATCAGTCAAACATAATATGTCTTAGCAATGGAAATAGCCATTAAAATAAATCTTGATGATTATGTGCTTTTTGGTGGAGGTGCCAACGGAGAGAGTTATAACCATAAGACTGACCCTTCTATTATTCTTAAACTTTATCGTGCCGGTGCGATTCAACAGCCGATGGATGAGATCAAACTTGCCCGTAAGGTCTATGATATGGGGATTCCTACACCTGAACCGGGAGAATTAGTGATGACTGAAGACGGTCGTTACGGAATTCGTTTTAAACGCATTAAAGGCAAGAAATCATATTCGCGAGCTACTGGCGAAGAGCCTGAAAAGGTGGCACAGTTTGCCGCAGAATTTGCCCTTATGTGTAAACGGCTTCATGCAACACACGTGGATACGACTCAGTTTGAAAATGTGAAAGACCGATATTACAGGTTGCTCAAAGATAATTCTTTCTTTACTGAAACTCAAAAGGATAAACTTATTCGTTTCATAGCCGATGTGCCTGATGAGGATACGGCTATTCATGGAGATCTACAGTTCAGCAACGCCATATTTGCAGGTGATGAACGTTATTTTATAGATTTGGGTGATTTTTGTTGGGGAAACCATTTGTTTGATGTCGGTATGGTTTATTTGTGTTGTTATCTCAGTAAAGAGGATTTTATTAAAGAGACTTTCCATATGTCCAAGCATTTGGCAATGCGGTTTTGGGATTGTTTTGCATCGGAGTATTTTGGTTCAGATATGCCTCTCAAAGAAATTGAGGAGATGATTCGTCCGTATGCAGGTCTAAAAACGTTGATCGTAGAACGGGATACACAGCGGCCCATGCCTGAATTGCGTGCTGCACTTGACATAATATTGTAAAACAGTTTTTTTTTGTAGATTTGCAAAGACAGATTGAATTGAAATGCCTTATTGAATTGTACAGAACATTGATAATGTCTTATGAATAATAGATTTTTTCTGTGTATAGTGTCCTGTATTCTCTCTGTTCAGATCTTAGCACAGGACAAATTGATTTTCACTCCTCAATGGACTGCACAGGCTCAGTTTGCAGGTTATTACGTTGCTTATAAGAAGGGTTTTTATAGTGATGCCGGTTTGGATGTTGAGATAGTTCATCCTTCTGTCACACAGACTGCCATGAGTCGGATAAGCAACAATGAGAGCCATGCAACAACTCTACAACTTGCTCAGGCCATGGAAATAGTTGATGACGGAATACCGCTTGTGAATATACTCCAGACATCCATGAACAATGCTATGGTGATTGTGTCCCGTCGGGGAATGGACCCGCTTGAACAGACTGGTGCCAAAGTCGGTATTTGGAATGCCGGTTTCGGGCAGATAGCCATAGGCATGAGTATTAAGGAGAATTTGGGATACCACTGGATACCTTTTGCCAATAGCGTAAACCTCTTCATTTCGGGTGCTATTGATGCCACTCTAGCCATGAGTTATAATGAGTATTACCAACTTGTTCAGACTGGTATTGAATTGAATGACAAGAATGTTTATAGATTCTGTGATCATGGATACAATATTCAGGAAGATGGTGTCTATATGACCAAAGAGTATTACGATAAGCATAAGATTCAGGCCAGGAAGTTTGCTGATGCCAGCCGAAAAGGTTGGGAATGGGCGATTCAAAATCCTGAAGAGACACTTGATATTGTAATGGAATATGTTCAGAAGGAACACATAGCAACAAACAGGGTTTTACAAAAACTAATGCTTGATGAGGTGCTCAGGTTATTGAGAGATCGTGAATCAGGAGAGTACGAGTTCCGTTTGCGTCCTGACATGGTTGAACAGGCAAGTAACCTTATGGTCGAAATTGGCACCCTTGACCGCCATGTGACTTATCAGGAGCTGATAGATGAATAAATAACAGGGCAATTATGAAACAGAAGCAGAAATCACTATCCACCAGACTCAGCGTATGGATTGTATTGTTTGCCGGTCTTATTTTCATAGCTGCGCTGGGAGTCTTTTTCAATGAATCCCGCAAGGCTGTAAGGCTAGAGGCTATCAGCCATGCTTCGCAGACTCTTGACAACACAGTACAACGTGTCAACACTATTCTTACTGAAGTCAAGGTAGCCACAGACAATATGGATTGGCTGATAACGAGGCATCTGGATGCACCTGATTCAATGTTCGTTTACAGTCATCGCATACTTGAGAACAATCCGAATCTGAACGGATGTTCTATATCATTTGAACCATTCTTTTTCAGTCAAAAAGGATTATATTTTTCTGCATATTCCTTAAACCAGAACGGCATAATAAGAACAACTCAAGAAGGTAATGATCATTACCAGTATTTCTCCATGGACTGGTATCAGCTACCAAAGTTGTTGGATAAGCCGTGCTGGACTGAACCCTTCTCCGATTACAACCCTGATGACATTTCATCACCGGAAATGATTATTTCATATTGCAAGCCCATCAAGGACAGACAGGATACTTATATAGGAACGATATCGGTGGACCTTTCACTTGAATGGTTGTCAAAGACCATATCATCAGTAAAGCCCTATCCTAATTCCTATAGTATTATGATAGGCAAGGGTGGAACGTACTTTGTGCACCCGGACACAGCAAAACTGTTCTATCAGACTATTTTTACTCAGACTCTTCTTGAGCCTGACACAGCAATTACCGGACTTGGCCATGCTATGCAGGCTGGCGAGGAAGGTGTTCGTCAGCTTATTATTGAAGATGAGGATTGTTATGTATTTTACAAACCTCTTGGTGACACAGGCTGGAGTGTAGGCATTGTCTGTCCTGCACGTGATATATTCAACGGATATTACAATCTGATTAATATCATGATTGGAATTGTGATTATTGGTTTGTTACTTATGCTGATGGTTTTCAGTGGAATTATTTCCAAACAAATGGAACCCCTTCAAGAACTGGCTTACCAGGCTGAGGCTATTTCATCGGGACGTTTTGATGAGGACCTTACCGAGCTGCACCGTAATGATGAGATAGGTCAGTTGAGTAACTCATTCCGTGATATGCAGCTGTCACTTGTCAAGCAGATGGAGGAACTTAAACAAGTCAATGAGCAGAAAGGTCGTATTGAAGGTGAACTGAAGATTGCCAGTGATATTCAGATGTCCATGCTGCCTAAGATATTCCCTCCATATCCAGATCGTGATGACATAGATGTTTACGGAAGACTGACACCGGCCAAAGAGGTTGGCGGTGACCTGTTTGATTTCTATATCCGTGATGAGAAACTGTTCTTCTCCATAGGCGATGTATCAGGCAAGGGCGTTCCGGCGGCCTTGGTTATGGCTGTGACAAAGGCACAGTTCAGGACAATATCGGCTCACCAGGCTTCACCTGAAAAGATAATCTCTAATATCAATGATGCTATGGCTCAGGATAACGACTCCAATATGTTTGTGACGCTGTTTATAGGCGTACTGGATCTTTTGTCTGGCCGTCTGCACTATTGCAATGCCGGACATGATGCACCTTTGCTGATAGGTAATACAGGAGCCGGACTGCTGCCGGTTGATTCAAACTTGCCCGTAGGAGTGATGCCCGGATGGAAATACACCAGACAGGAGACCCTTGTTGACCCAGACACTACCATTTTCCTTTATACTGACGGACTCACTGAGGCTGAGAACACTGATCACAAACTGTTTGATATGTCACGCATCATTGATGTGGCCCACAAATTACAGCAGGAACATAATTACTCTCCCACCATTATCATAAATAAGATGACTGATGCTGTCCATACGTTTGTAGGAGAGGCAGACCAAAGTGACGACCTTACAATGCTTGCCGTACAATACACTAAGCATCAAGACGATATAACATACCAACGTAGCCTGACTTTGATTAATGACATAAAGCGTGTTCCAAGACTCAACACCTTTATTGATGAGGTTTGTGAGGCCAACGGATTTGATATGGCAACAACTATGCAGATCAATCTGGCCATTGAGGAGGCTGTAGTGAATGTCATGAATTATGCATACCCTGCCGGTACCAAGGGTGACATAACAATTGAAGCCAAAGCCAATAAAACTGAGATGTTTATCATCATAAGTGATATGGGTACTCCGTTTGATCCGACTGCAAAGGCCGAGGTCGATATCACTTTGAGTGCCGAGGACCGCTCCATCGGAGGTCTGGGGATACATCTGATACGTCAGATTATGGACAATATCAACTATGAACGTGTTGACGGCCATAATATATTGACACTGATGAAGAAACTAAACAAGTAAACCTGACAATTATGACCGCCATACCACTTTCAATATTCAACATAGATATTTCATCGGGCAATCTGATATTGCTCATATCATTCCTGATGTTCGTTGCCATTCTGATGGCAAAAGTTGGCACCAAATTCGGCGTACCTACAATGCTGCTGTTCCTTGTCTTGGGAATGTTGGCAGGTCAGGACGGTGTAGGTATCAGGATTGACAATCCACGAGTGGCAGAGTTTCTGGGCCATCTGGCTATGACCATAATTCTGCTCACCGGCGGTCTTGAGACATCGCTCCAGGAGACCCGGCCTATCATAAAGAAAGGTATCTCAATATCCACATTAGGCGTATTCTTTACCATTCTTCTTACCGGACTCTTCCTTTTTTACGTATTCGGCGGCAAAATAACCGGTACTACCATTTGGGGCTGTCTTCTGGTGGCAGCAGTCATATCATCAACAGACTCCGCATCAGTATTCTCCATTCTGAGAAACAAGAAGCTTACTCTCAGAGAGGATCTGGGCCCCCTGCTTGAGCTTGAATCCGGCAGTAATGACCCTATGGCATATGTGCTCACCATTCTGCTTGTAAATATACTGGAGACCGTCAACGGTTCACATGGTACAATCGGGACATGGAACATAATTTTATTCGGCACATTCGTTCTGCTCAAACAGATTGCCATAGGTTTTGCCATGGGTCTGGCTTTGGGATACGCTGCACGCTGGCTGCTTATCAGAATCCATCTCCAGTCCAGTCCGCTCTATTCAATCCTCATTTTGAGCATTGCATTGTTTTCCAACGGTGCGGCTTCATTTGTAGGAGGAAACGGACTGCTTGCCCTGTATATTTGCGCAATAATAATAGGAAACACTAAGGATCTGCCTTTCAAGAAGGAGGTTCTGCTTTTCTTTGAGGGAATAACATGGCTGGCACAACTTATGATGTACCTCTTGCTTGGACTGCTGGCCAACCCGTTACAGATGCACAAAGTATTGTTACCTGCCTTGATTTTAGGCCTGTTCCTGATGCTGATAGCCCGTCCGGTCGGAATTATGCTCAGCCTGCTACCCTTCAAAGGACTTTCAATCAAAGCAAAACTATTTGCATCATGGGTGGGACTTAAAGGTGCAGGCCCGATATTATTTGCACTTTATACCGTGATTGAGGGCGTGGACGGTTCAAGTGAGATATTCAACATGGTATTCATAATTACTCTGATGTCATTGCTGGTTCAGGGAATGACCATCACTCCAATGGCCCGACTTCTCAATATGAGTATTGATGATGACCCCGAGGTGGAAACATTCGGCATGGAGATACCGGAGGAGATGGGAATGCTACGTGACCACATAGTCTCAGAGGCCGATCTGGAAGGCGGAGACACACTGCGTGACCTGCATCTGCCGCACGGTATACGTGTTGTCATGGTGCGTCGCGACAACAGGTATCTGGTACCGCATGGCAGTATGAAACTCATGGAAGGTGACCGCCTTGTAATTATTATGGGAGATTCTGATGATTAATCATTAAAACACAAACAATATGGAAGTAAAAATCAACACGCAGGATTCTGTAACGACCACTCAACTTATAGGTCGTCTGGACACCCCCGCTTCACAGGAAATAAGCGGAGATTTTGACAATCTGATGCAGTTTGCAGCTGGAACAATTATCCTGGATTGCGCTGAACTGGAGTATATTTCAAGTTCAGGACTCCGTCTGTTCCTGGCTCTGCGCAAGGCCGCGGCATCAAAAGGAGGCAAGGTCATTGTCAAGGCCATAAACAAAGACATACGTTCAGTCTTTATGATGACCGGTTTCCTGAACCTGTTTGAGATTCAGGACTAATTACATTCAAGCTATGAAGAAGGCAAGGCAACTGGATCCTCATTGTGAGGCCATTCTCCAGGAATACCAGGATAACCTTCCTCGCTTCAGAGAGGTTGAGCAGGAGGTTAAGGAAAAGCTCAGGCAGACTCTGGCCGATGCCGGTCTGCTTGTAGCTGCTATTGAATCACGCGTTAAGGCGTATGATTCACTGGCCGGAAAGCTGGAACTTAAAGGACATAAATACAACAGTCTGGCAGATCTTACAGATATCCTGGGGCTAAGAGTCATTACTTTTTACATAGATGATGTCGATAAAGTGGCATCGGCTGTTGAAAGACTGTTTGAGGTTGACTGGGAGAACTCTGTCGATAAGCGTAAGATTCATGAGATAGACAGTTTTGGCTATCTGTCACTGCACTATATATGTTCTGTTCCGGGTTTTCCGTACCGTTTTGAGATTCAGATGCGCACACTGTTGCAGCATGCCTGGGCCAATATGGACCACGATACAGGTTACAAATCAGGCGTGGAGATTCCTAAACGCTATCTGCGTAACATGAGCCGGTTGGCCGGAATGCTTGAACTTGTCGATGATGAGTTCAGCAAGATACGCATTGAACTCACTGACTATCGCCGTAGGGTACAGTCGCTTGTGCGCTCAGGCAATCTGGATGAGGTTCCTATTGACGGTGATACTTTCCGCAGCTATCTGGACCTTAATCCTTTTGACCAGCTCAACAAACGCATAGCCGCCATGAACCAGGCAGAGATTCAGGATGTTCCGCTTTTGCCATATCTGGCTGTGTTCAAAGGACTGGGGCTTAAGACACTTGGTGACATTTCAAACATAATCAAGGCGTACTCTGACGGAGCGTATCAGATTGCATGTTATCAGATAGGACTGACTGATTTGGACATCATATCATCATCCATCGGACCACAAGACCTGTGCATAGCGTTCATTCTCAAGAATGGAGGCGGGAAAGCCGGTATAAAATATATGTTTGACTTGCTTAATGGTGAATCAGAGAGTAATGATATTATGGCAGAGATGTTATTGGAGCAATCCAAGGACCTGCCTTTCATGAACAAATAAAGATGGCTAATAAACCGCTGAATACAGAACTTCTTGACCGTGCTATTGTATTCGCAGTCCGTTCACATGCCGGAACAGAACGCCGCGGAAAGGGCTTTCCATATATTGTACATCCCATGGAAGCCGTTGCAATAGTGGCTACAATCACCCCTGACCAGGAGTTGCTGGCGGCAGCAGCACTTCATGATACGGTTGAGGATACAAATGTGACCATCGATGATATACGGGCTGAGTTTGGAGACCGTGTTGCTTCACTTGTTATGATTGATAGCGTAGGTGATGATGAGGGAACTTGGCATGAGCGCAAACAGAAAGCCATTGACCTCATTTCAAACGCCTCTCTTGATGCCAAGATTGTTGCTATGGGAGACAAACTGTCAAACATGCGGGCTATTGCACGTGATTATGCAGTTCAAGGTGATGAACTTTGGAATTTGTTTAATACTAATGACTCTAAAGAGCACGAATGGCATTATCGGGGCCTTGTAAATGCTCTTCGTGACTTGAAAGACACATTTGCATTCCAGGAATTCGAAAGATTGATAGAACAGGTGTTCGGCAACTGAGACCTTTTCGGACAAAGGTGTCGGAATAGAAGAATAATTAACTACCTTTGCACATTGGCATGATAATTGCGTGCTGCATTGTAGTAGTTATTAAAATAAGTACCGCATAATGGGATTTAATGAGTTTATCGGAAAGCTGTTTGGTAACAAGCAGACTCGTGACATAAGGGAAATACAGCCGTGGGTCGAGAAGATTAAGGCAGCTTATCCTAAGTATGAGAAACTTTCCAATGATGAGTTGCGTGCCGCTTCAGTACAGATAAAGCAGAAGGTGCGCGATTTTGTCATACCTGAGAAAAAACGTATTGAGGAACTTAAGGCCAAGGTTGAGCAGACAGAGCTGGAGGAAAGAGAGCCGCTGTTCAACCAGATAGATAAACTGGAAAAAGAGGTCATGGACCGCTATGAAGTGGTTCTGGATGAGGTCCTGCCCGATGTGTTTGCAATTGTGAAGGAGACCGCCCGCCGATTCACTGAGAACGAGCAGGTGGAGGTTACGGCCACTGATTTTGACCGCGACCTGGCAGCCACGCATGACTTTGTTGTCATAGACGGCGACAAGGCTTTGTGGCAGCAGCACTGGGTGGCAGGCGGTAATGATACAGTGTGGAACATGATTCACTATGATGTGCAGCTGTTTGGTGGTGTGGTACTGCATAAGGGTAAGATTGCCGAGATGGCAACCGGTGAAGGTAAGACTCTTGTCGCTACTCTGCCGGTATTTCTTAACGCATTGACAGGCAATGGCGTACACGTAGTAACTGTGAACGACTACCTGGCCAAGCGTGATGCCGAGTGGATGGGCCCGCTCTATATGTTCCACGGCCTTTCTGTTGACTGCATAGACAAGCATCAGCCTAACTCAGAGGCCCGTCGCCGCGCATATCAGGCCGACATCACATTCGGTACCAACAACGAGTTCGGTTTTGACTATCTGCGTGACAATATGGCCGGTCACCCCAGTGAACTGGTGCAGCACGGACATAATTATGCAATTGTTGATGAGGTGGATTCAGTGCTCATTGATGATGCCCGTACACCTCTTATCATATCAGGTCCCGTACCCAAGGGTGAGGACCAGCAGTTTGAGCAGCTGCGCCCACAAGTGGAGCAGCTGTTTGAGGCTCAGAAACGTTTGGCAACACAGTTCCTGGCCGATGCCCGAAAGAAGGTGCATTCAGAGAACCAGGAAGAGGTGGCCGAGGGATTTCTGTCACTGTTCCGCAGCTTCAAGGCACTGCCTAAGAACAAGGCTCTTATCAAGTTCCTGAGTGAGCCCGGCATGAAGGTGGGCATGCAGAAGACCGAGGAGATCTACATGGAGCAGCAGAACAAGCGTATGCCTGAGGCTGTTGAACCGCTGTACTTTGTGATAGATGAGAAACTTAACAGCGTTGACCTTACCGATAAAGGCGTAGAGCTGATAAGCGGCACCAACAAAGATCCTGAATTCTTTATCCTGCCCGATATAGCCAGCCAACTTTCAGAGCTTGAGGCCCAGACTGACCTGAGTCAGGAGGAGCGCTTAGCTAAGAAAGATGAACTTCTGACCAACTATGCAGTCAAGAGCGAGCGCATACATACCATCAACCAATTGCTCAAGGCATACTGCATGTTTGAGCGCGATGTGGATTACATCGTTACAGAAGACGGTAAGGTAAAGATTGTTGATGAGCAGACCGGCCGTATCATGGAAGGCCGTCGCTGGAGTGACGGTCTGCATCAGGCTGTCGAGGCTAAGGAGCGTGTGAATATTGAGGCTGCTACCCAGACATTCGCAACAATCACCCTGCAGAACTACTTCCGTATGTACCACAAGCTGGCCGGTATGACCGGTACCGCTGAGACAGAGGCAGGTGAGTTCTGGGATATCTACAAGCTGGATGTAGTGGTTATCCCCACGAATAAGCCTATTGCCCGTATTGATCAGAATGACCGCATATACAAGACCAAGCGAGAAAAGTACAAAGCCGTGATTGAGGAGATTGTTCGCCTGGTTGAGGCGGGCCGTCCGGTACTGGTTGGTACCACATCGGTCGAGATAAGTGAGCAGCTGAGCCGAATGCTCACCATGCGTAAGATTGAGCACAACGTGCTGAACGCAAAACTGCACCAGAAAGAGGCCGATATAGTGGCCAAAGCAGGCCAGAAGAGCATAGTAACCATAGCCACCAATATGGCCGGTCGTGGTACCGATATCAAGCTCTCACCTGAGGTACGTGAGGCAGGCGGTCTGGCCATTGTAGGTACGGAGCGTCATGAAAGCCGCCGTGTGGACCGTCAGTTGAGAGGTCGTGCCGGACGTCAGGGAGACCCCGGTTCATCAGTATTCTTTATCTCACTTGAGGATAATCTGATGCGTCTGTTCGGCTCAGACCGCATAGCTCCGCTTATGGACAAGCTGGGCCTTGAGGAGGATGAGATGATTGAGAACAGCTTCATTACCAAACGCATAGAACAGGCCCAGAAGAAAGTAGAGGAGAACCATTTTGGCATACGTAAGCGCCTGCTTGAATATGATGATGTTATGAACAAGCAGCGTACGGTGGTCTATGAGAAGCGTCGTCACGCCCTGATAGGTGAGCGTATAGGCATGGATATCGCCAACATGATTTGGGACCGCTGTTCCGTTACTGCTGAAAATTGTGCCGATTATGACAGTTTGCAGATGGAGGTGTTCCGCGTGCTTGCCATCGAACTGCCGTTCAGCCCCGAAGAGTATGACAAGATGAAAGCCGATGAGGTTCCTGAGCGTCTTTTCTCAGCCGCTATGGATAACTACAAGCGTAAGTGCGACAGAATGGCTTTTATTGTGAATCCGGTTATTAAAAAGGTTTTTGAAGAGCAGGGTGAGCATTATGAGAACATTCTGATTCCAGTTACTGACGGTCGTCGTGTCTATCAGATTCCGTGTAACCTGAAGGAGGCGTATAATTCGGAAAGCAAGAGTGTAGTGACTGCTTTCCAGAAGGCTATACTGCTTCATACAATTGATGACTGCTGGAAGGAGAACTTACGTGAACTGGATGAACTTAAGCACTCTGTTCAGAACGCCAGTTACGAACAGAAAGACCCGTTGCTTATCTTCAAGCTTGAGTCTGTCACTCTGTTTGATAATATGGTCAACAAGATGAATGATCAGACGGTATCCATACTGATGCGCGGGCAGATACCTGAGCCTGATCCCGATCAGGTTCGGGAGGCACCCGCCATGAACCGTCAGCAGCGTCGTCAATATACTGAGAACCGCAATAGTGATCTGGGTGACCCGAACCAGCGTGCGGCAGCCGCCCGCGACACCCGTCAGCAGGTTCGCGAACCCATCCGCGCGGAGAAGACTCCCGGCCGCAATGACCCGTGTCCGTGCGGCAGCGGCAAGAAGTTCAAGAACTGTCACGGCCAAGGTCTGTGAAACTAAAACCATACAGCTATGAGATTAAGTGAATCATCATTTCAGGAAATCAAGACACTTCTGACTAAGGTCATAAACGAGTTCCGCCGTCCACAGGAACAGTCAGTAGTGACGGACATACATATTATGCCCATCCGTGAGACGGGTGAGGTAACCATAAGTGATGATGACAACGACCTGGCTACCACCCGCCTGTCGGATCTGGTCGAGATTCCTGAGGAGGATTTCTATCACGTGATGGAAAAGGCCCTGCGCAGTATTCTAAGGGATATAGACGCAAATCAGCCGCTTGAGGACCTTGCCATATGGAAACCCTTCTCATTCGTTCTTGTTGATGATGACCGCGAGACCGTAGCTGAACTGATGCTCTTTGATGAGGACAACACCCTGCTCAGCCAAAGCCTTATGCAGGGACTTGATGAAGAACTGGATTCATTCCTTAAGGACCTTTTGTCAGAATAATTTCAAGTTCTTTCCTCCTATGTCCCCCTTGGATAACAACTGTTGTTATCATGAGGAATCATACACGTTTTTTTCTCCTTAACTGGAAAAAATTTTTTCCTTAACTAGCGATTATTTTCCTTATAAGGAAAAAACTTTCCAATAAGAAGAGCATATTATTTTACAGCAAAACAACTGTAAGATAGTTTTACTTTCTGTTACAGCGTTACAGTTCATTTTATCCTTTCCCGACAGGCATATCTTGATTATTTTATGATTTGATAATAGAAATTGCACAAAATAGCACATGGAAATGAATATGATATTTTTAATTTTGCAATATTCAGGACCAATTTTACCGTTATGGATTTTTAATGAATTTTGAAAAAAGAGTTGCTTTAGTTTTTGCAGTAGCATCGCTACTGTCGTTTACAGAATTATCCGCTCAGGAGAGGGGGTTTTATCTGGTGGCCGACGGGTCATACGGTTTTTTTGGTCAGTCAGGATACAATTCCAATGAACGGGATTATGTCCAGATAAGGACAAGTGGGAATGTAAAATGGAATGAGCCTTATAAAAAGAATTCAGAGTGGAACTGTTCTCTTGGTACCGGATTTATGTTCGGAGATAAAGGGCAAGGCGCCAGATTTGC
>JAFZKR010000081.1 GCA_017551845.1 Bacteroidaceae bacterium | reverse complement strand
TGAAACGCAACAACCATGAAAACACGCACATCACTTGCATTTGATGCCATGTCGGGCACAGCGGGAGAGGTAACCGCCCGCAGTACCCGCTTCGGTACAATCCTTTCAGGCCGTGCCCGTCAACCGGGCCGCGTCACCCCGCAGCAGAAAGATATGCGTGCGCTCTTCGCCCGCATTGGCCGCAGCTTCAATTGGCAGCAAGCAATGACTCAAAAGGATTGACTCAAAAGTATCAGTTTCCTATGTCACGGTAGTTTATTTTGGCAGAAATACGCTGTCACCGAGGCTATAGTCAATGCTGTCGTACATCGTGACTATGCCAGCACAGGTTCAGTACAGGTTATGCTATTCAAAGACCGTCTTGAGGTGTGGAATCCCGGACGACTGCCCCAAGGAATCACTATTGTCAAACTTGGTGGTGAACACCAGTCCATTCCTGTAAATCCGCTGCTGGCCCGTCCAGTCTATCTTGCAGGATATATTGAGCAGCTTGGCACCGGAACTACTGATCTTATAAACCGATGTGTTGGGTTAGGTCTTAAAAGGCCGGAGTTCAAGCAGGTGTCTTATACTGAAATAGGTTGACACATTTAGGAACAAAATAAATGTGTTAAACTTATGAAGCATTCAAGTGTTTATTATTATCCCAGGAAGTTACGGGAAGAGATTATCTCCATTTATTTAAATGGGGAAAACAGCTATGAAGAGCTGAGTGATTACTACAAAGTCAAGGCGAGTACAATACGAGCTTGGGTTAGTCGCTTCAGGGAATCGGGAAAAGTTGTTTCTTTGCGGTCGCAACTCCATCCATCCGTAGAAGACATGCCTCGCAAAAAGAAAGAACCGGAAAAAACGCCGGATGTTCTATCTCTGGAAGCCCGCATCCGTGAGCTGGAACTGGAAAACCTGGCACTGAACACTCTGATAGACGTTGCCGAGCGCAACGGCATCGATATCAGAAAAAAATCTGGGGCCAAGCAGTAGAAGAGCTTCATAGGCAGCATGGCCTGACCATCATGGCTGCCTGTGACCTGCTTGGCCATAGCCGTCAGGCCTTTTACAAGAAGAAAACGGACGACGAGGATAAACTGGCCAAAGAGAGCCGCATATTGGATTCTGTACGTGAGATACGCGAGATGGATCCCGGTATCGGTGGCGTTAAACTTTGGCTGATGCTCAACGATTTGTTCGATGCGGACTGGATGCCTGGACGCGACGCGTTCCTCAGCCTGTTGCATAGCCATAACCTTATGCAGAAGCCTCGTAAGAGTCGCTCCACCACAAAATCCAACCATCGCTTCCACAAATGGAAGAACCTCATAAAAGGGTTTACGCCAACTGCAGCCAACCAGCTGTGGGTAAGTGATATCACTTATATTGATTTGGCAGAAGGATGCTGTTATCTGCATTTGGTTACAGACGCCTATTCCAAGAAGATTGTAGGTTGGTGTCTGGCAGGCTCCCTTGGAGCGACGTTTACGCTCAGAGCGCTACGTATGGCTATAAATCAGGCTGGTGGAGGCGACCTCTCCTGTCTCATCCATCACTCTGATCGAGGAATACAGTACTGTTGTGACCTATATATCGATGAACTTCAGAAATATGGCATTAGGATATCAATGACCGAGGACTACAAGCCCACGGACAACGCTATCGCTGAGCGCGTGAACGGCACCATAAAGGGAGAGAGCATATACCGCCAGCAAAGATGCTTCGAGACGTATCATGAGGCCTTGAAAGAGATAGAACGATTTATTGATTTCTACAACAGCAGGCGTCCTCACTACAGCATTGGTATGCAGACTCCTGACGTTGCTCACAAGCAGACAGGAGAACAGAAAAAGATGTGGAAAAAGAAAAACTATGCCGGTAATGTACGGAGATTACAGATTAATCCATAGCTTTACAAACGGAAGCAGGGCGGACGCTCTTTGGAGGCTTTGCGCCTCCAGCCGCTTGGCAAACCGCCGCAGTGTTTTTCATAATATCATGGCTTCGCCAGTGAGTCTGTCAACTTTTTCAGGAAAATGTCAACCTTTTCAGGAAAAAGTGCATTTGAGAAAAAAACACTGTCAACCTTTTCAGGAAAAAAGCCTGAATCTGTCAACCAAAATCAGGAAAAGACACAGGCCGGAAAATGTGTCAACCTTTTCAGGAAAAGAGTCAACCTTTTCAGTACGAAAAAATTTTGCAAAAAAGTTGGTCCGTTATTCGTAGACCGCAATGGGCCGGTTATATTTTTGTATCGTCAATGAGGAGATAAATTCAAGCGCTCCTTAAGGAGAGAAAAATTTTCCCTTAAGGGGAAAAAAAAATCTGCTGAACGGGCGCCGGAATTTCAGACCGAATTGATGGCTTCAAGGATAGGTGAGACGTCGGCCTAATACCTGATGCCATGAGAAAAAATTTTACAATAACCATTAAAAACATTTTGAATTATGGCACTTAAAGTCAAAGCAAAAGAACAGTTGTTCAAGATTGGTAATTACGCTGGTAACTACCGTTTCGTGATGATTCCTGAGCTGTACATTCCGCTCAGCCAGGAGAAGGTTATCAAGGAGGCTGCCCTGCGCAGTGGCGTTAGCCGCGGCGTGATGCAGGCCTGTTGGGATGCTGCAGGCGAGGTTATCAAGGCGTGGGCTACCGAGGGTCACTCTGTTGCGCTGCCCGGTCTGGGAACCATGCGTTTCAGCCTCAGGGCCAAGAGCGTAGCCGATGTGAATGATGTCAAGGCCAGCCTTATCAAGAGCCGCAGGATTATCTTTACCCCTGCAGTTGACCTGAAGGATGAGTTGGCCAATACCGCTATCCAGATTACCTGCTATGACCGCAACGGCAATGAGGTGAAGCGCGTTACCAGCACCGATCCCGGTACTGTGGAGGAGGATCCTGAGGATAACGGCTCCGGCTCTGAAGGCGGCAACGAAGGCGGTGGCGAAGGTGGATTCGACATCGGAGACGGTGATCCGGACGGTGACGGTGAAGGCGGAGATGCCGATTGATTAACCTCTGAATCAATTCTTATACCATGAATAAGAAACGCATTGTAGAGGTTGCAGTGAAGGTGATAGTAGCTGCACTGACGGCCTTCCTTACGGCCTTGACCACCACCAGCTGCATGGGCTGCGGTCCCATCCACAATCTGTTCTGACATTGAGCAGAACAAAGAGAATCAGGGAATCCTCTGCGGGTTCCCTGATTTATTTCTCGCCGAAGCTGAGGTCACCGGCATCGCCAAGGCCGGGAACGATGTATGCGTGGCGGTTGAGTTCGGGATCGATGGCGGCACACCACAGGGTGGTGGTGTCCTGCGGGAACATCTTGGTGACATAATCAACGCCCTGCTGTGCGGCTATCACGGCTGCCAGATGGATACGGGCCGGGGTGCCCTTGAGCAGAAGCGCACGGTAAGCCAGATACATGCTGCTTCCTGTGGCAAGCATGGGATCGACCAGGATGAGTGTCTTGCCGTCAAGATTAGGCGATGCGAGGTACTCGATGTGGATATCGAAATTCACTTCATCAAGATACTTGCGGTAAGCCGATACGAAAGCATTCTCGCAGTGGTCGAAATAGTTGTGGAATCCCTGGTGGAAAGGCAGCCCTGCACGGAACACGGTGGCCAGGACTATGTCCTCCTCAGGTACGTTGATGGTGGAGATTCCGAGCGGTGTCTTGATCTCCTTGGTCACGTAATTAAGCTTTTTGCTCACCTCGAGAGCCATTATCTCACCCACTCTCTCCAGATTGCGGCGGAACCTCATCTGGTCATTCTGCACGGTCACGTCACGCAACTCGGCGATGAACTGGTTGAGAATACTGTTACTTTTGTTAAAATCAATAACTTCCATATATTAATGTGATGATGAACCGATATTCTCCTGCTTTTGTTTCCCAAAGATACGTTTTTTATCCCATTGCCGTTCCTCAAGTGAGCGTAAATATTTTACAACTTTGATGCATGAAAAGCGGTTATTTATTAGTGATTAGTTAATAAATCTTTACTGAATACACTATTTGACGGGAAAAAACGGATTGTGATTCTATTATTAGGTATATTCGTGCCGCAAGAAAAAAGATAAACCTAATTATATCATCTGTAATGAACCTTATTTTCGGAAAAAAGACAGTACTGATGCTTGTGGCATCGGTTGTTGTCGCAGCATCGTCCGCCCAGCCCGGCGGCATGATGCAGCAGGCACCTGCAACGGTCGTCAACCCTGACGGCACAGTTACTTTCAACTATCAGAACCGCAACGCCAAGGAAGTCAAGTTATGGACCCAGTTCAGCGGTACCCAGACCATGACGAAGGGGGCCAACGGGACTTGGACCCTGAAGGTGGGCCCCGCAGTTCCTGACATTTATCCGTATCATTACGAGGTGGACGGAATAAGCGTGATGGACCCGCAGTGCGCCGAGTGGTTTCCCAACGAGACTTTCAAGAACAGCCTGCTTGACATGCGCGGTGACGGCAACCTGATCCATGCGCTCAAGGATGTTCCACACGGAAGCGTGGATTACCTGAACTACTGGTCACCCGGTCTGGGCATGTTCATTCCGGTGATCGTCTATACCCCGCCGTTCTATGACAAAGCCGAGAACCAGAACAAAAAATACCCTGTGATGTATCTCATAAGCGGTACTACCGATACCGAGGAGGTATATTTCAAGGTGGGTAAGATGAACCTTATACTTGACAACCTCATTGCCGAGGGCAAGGCCAAGGAGATGATTCTGGTTCTCCCGTACGGTAACCCCACGCTGCTCAAGACCGAGCGTGAACCGCAGCGCCAAGGCGGCGGAATGGGCGGATTCGGCGGCGGAATGGGCGGCGGATTCGGAATGGGCGGAGGCTACAACTTCAACCAGGATTTCGTTGAGGTGCTCATGCCTTTTGTCGAGAAGAACTACCGCACAATAAACGATGCCGACCATCGCGGAATAGGCGGTTTCTCACGCGGCGGCAACCAAGGTCTGGCCATAGGCCTTTCAAACCTGGACAAGTTCTCATATCTCTGCTCCTACAGCTCCTTCACCCAGGTGCGTGACAGCCAGTTCGAGGATGCCGACGCTTTCAACAAGAAGGTGCATCTCTTCTGGTCAGGCATAGGTACCGATGATTTCCTGTACGGCAACTCCAAGGACCTGATGCAGATGCTTGACAGGCACGGGATAAAGAATGTAAAAGTATTTACACACGATAAGTTCGGACACACCTGGATGAATGCCCGCTACTGGCTTGACAAGTCGTTCCGTCTGCTCTTCCAGGACCAGAAGGTGATTGATGCCGCCGTTAAGGAGAGCATGAGTCTGGACGATGCCGAAAAGGTGCGCCAGGAGAAATCCGGCGGTGCCGAGGCATCACGTCTTACCGGCTCACTCATGTCAAGCCTCTTCCCCGCAGGCGTGAAGTCCCCCGAATATAATGCTGACGGCAGCGTGACATTCCGCTGTCAGGCTCCGAATGCCGAGAAGGTTGAACTTGACTGCCAGATGCTGAGTGAAAGGAAGCTTATGGACAAGGATGACCGCGGTGTATGGAGCATTACCGTCAAGCCTCAGGTTCCCGATATCTATCCTTACGCTTTCGTGATTGACGGCACACAGGTGGCCGACCCGAACAATATGCACATGTTCCCCAATGAGAACTTCAAGTACAGTCTTGTGGATGTCCGCGGCGAGAATCCTTCAGTACAGGATATCCAGGATGTGCCGCACGGCAAGGTATCATACCGCTATTACTTCTCCAAGGCTTGCGGCATTGAGCGTCCCATGTGCGTCTATACTCCTGCCGGTTATAATCCCGCCGGCAATGAGAAGCTGCCGGTTCTCTACCTGATTCACGGTATGACCGACACCTACGAGACCTGGTTCAAGGTGGGACAGATGAACAACATCCTGGACAACATGATTGCCAAGGGTGAGGCCAAGCGCATGATTGTGGTAATGCCTTACGCCAATCCTTATCCTGAGATGATACTGCAGGGCAAGGCCCAGTCATACAACTCGACCGATGTTATCCTTACCACCAAGGAGTTCGTAGAGGAGGTGATTCCCTTCATAGAGTCGAACTACAATGTTCTGAAGGATGCCGACCATCGGGCAATAGCCGGATTCTCATTGGGCGGACGCCAGACTCTGGCCGCCGGATTCGGTAACCCTGACAAGTTCCACTATGTAGCTGCGTTCGCTCCTGCCATATTCGGCAATGAGTATGAGACCAACTTCACCAACGGCACATACAAGCCCATCAGTGACCTTAAGAAACAACTCAAGTTCACATTCCTGGGTACAGGCAAGACGGACTTCCTTATCCAGCAGTCACAAGGTCTTGACAAGTACATGACGGACAATGGCCTCAAGCACACATTCTACAATCCCGAGGGCGGCCATACCTGGATGAACTGCCGCGATTATCTTGAGTTGACCGTGAAGGAACTGTTCAAATAATCAATCCGATAATACATTACAAATCATAAACAAGAACAAAATGAAAAAATTGACATTACTCTTGGCAGGCTTTACCATGCTCGCGTTTGCAGCCTGCGAAAATGGAGAAGAAGAAAAAGGAGGAACCAACACCATTACGGATCCTTACGGCCGCAGTATAACCTGCGCAAAAATCACTCCTACCGTCCTTACCGTAACCGTGGAAGGAAAAATGGAAGGCTTCGAGCAGGTGGACATCGTCCAGGGCCAGGTAGGTCTGATATATTGCCCTGAGAGCGACGAAGCATCGGATCTCTTTGAGGAGTGGATGAATACCGGTAACCTGAACAAAGACCTTAAGATGGGTGGAAAGACCAAGAAGAACAATGACGGTACCATATCGGCCGTCGTTGAAGGACTGGAGCAGAACACCTCTTACAGCGCATGCGCCTATTATAAGCCCGTAAGCGGCAAGAAACGCCTCATCAGTCCCACCTTCACTTTCAAGACCAAGACATTCGATGTGCAGGCCACTACCGAGGAGATTTCGGATGCATCATACTTCAGCGTAACCCTGAACGGTGTAATCAAGGGACTTGACCCGGCCGATGCCAAGGCATGCAGGTTGGGATTCGTGGTTTCCGAGGAGGAGAACCCCACTGTGGAGAACAGCAGGCTGGTAGAGATTGAAAAATCGGACGATAACCGTATTTCTTACCAGATAAGGTCTCTGAGGCCTGCATTGCAGTACCACTACAGGATATTCATCCAGCCTCTGGGACAGGAGGATTATCTGTACGGCAACAATGTGGCTTTCCGTTCAAAGAGCCCCGATGATATGGCTGTTGACCTGGGCCTGAGTGTGGAATGGTCCACAATGCTTCTCGGAGCTGAGGAGCCGGGTGCCCGTGGCAACCTCTATTTCTGGGGCGATGTCAATCCCGCCACATCCAGCAGCCCTATAATCTCAACAGAAAACGGACTCCGCAACACTGTATTTTACGATAACGTGACAATGAGCGGAAATACCAGTTTCAGTATAAGCGGCACTCAGTATGACGCCGCCACATACCTGCTCGGTGAAGGCTGGCGCATGCCTACAAGAGAAGAATTCGAGGAACTGCTGGCCAAATGCTCACTTGGAGTGGAGTATGACCCTAATGGTACAGTGGCGTCTGGTGGAACACTCACTTACAATGGACAGTCATATAATATTGATGTCCTTCATCTCAGTGAAGACAACATGATGAAAATAAACTGTAACGGAAAAACCATCAGGATCCCGACATGCGATTACGGATATATGACACCAAAACAGGATGGAACAGGCTATTCTTTCACCAAATATGGAGATTATGTTTATGTCAATCTGTGGTGTGCCGATGTCATAAACTCAGTCGGGCCTCTGTATTATGAGACCTACGGAGCCTGGGTTTATGAACCGGAAATATATGAGATCATTTATGGAGGTTTTTCACTTTCCTCTTATACATCTACTCCTACCTACGCATACTCCATCCTGCCGGTACGTGACAAGAAGTGAGAACATTGGACAGTAAGTGCACTTGTGTTATTAAATATTAAATTATTGAATAGATAACACGAAATAACGTTTCAGGAAAAGACTGCAAGTCCAAAAAGACTATCTTTGCAGGCGGTTTACAAGCGCTGTACCGAAGACAGCCTTTCACCAAAGTCAAAACAGGAATGTTTTTAATTTAAAACCAATATTACAATGGCAAAAATCGATTTAAGCGCGTACGGGATCACCGGTTCCACAGTGATCGCTCACAATCCATCGTATGAGTTCCTCTATGAGGAGGAGATGAAGTCCGGACTGACCGGCTATGACAAAGGTCAGCTCACAGAACTTAACGCAGTCAACGTGATGACCGGTATTTTCACCGGCCGTTCACCTAAGGACAAGTACATCGTGAAGGATGCACAGAGCGAGAATAAGGTATGGTGGCCCACAGAGGATTATCCTAACGACAACCACCCCATGAGCGAGGAGGTTTGGGCAAAGGTAAAGGAGATTGCCATTAAGGAACTCTCCGGCAAGAAACTCTATGTTATGGACGC
>JAFZKR010000080.1 GCA_017551845.1 Bacteroidaceae bacterium | reverse complement strand
CGGTAAAGCAGTATGCGCTCAGCTCCATCAGGCACGAATGAATCCGGAAAGAAAAGGTCCAGATCAGTTTCAACAGTACACTCATCAACGAATTTCGATGCATCCGTAATTCCTTGATTCTTTGAATCCATATCTCCGCCATTCCGTAAATCCTTGAACAGATTCCGAAACTCATCATTCTTGAGTTCACGCACAGCCTCCTTAAGTATCTTCTGATAGGTTTCATAACCCAGATCAGCTATGAATCCGCTCTGTTCAGCACCAAGCAGATTGCCCGCACCGCGAATATCAAGATCCTGCAATGCAAGCTGAATACCGCTACCCAACTCACTGAAGCTCTCAATGGCCTGCAGACGGCGACGGGACTCATCGGATAGCACAGATAGCGGAGGAGCCAGCAGGTAACAAAAAGCCTTGCGGTTGCTGCGGCCCACACGCCCGCGCATCTGGTGAAGGTCACTCAAACCAAAGTTCTGAGCCTGGTTTATAATAATAGTGTTGACATTGGGTATATCTATGCCGTTCTCTATGATTGAAGTAGCCACCAGCACATCATAATCATAGTTTATGAATCCTGTAAGTACCTTTTCCAGTTCATCAGGATTCATCTGACCGTGACCTATCGCTACACGCGCATCAGGCACCTCACGCTGAACCACGGCGGCCAAGTCAGGCAGCGAAGATATTCGGTTGCTCACAATGAACAGTTGACCGTTACGGCTAATTTCAAAGTTAACTGCCTCCCGTATAATATCAGCACTAAATACATGTACCTCAGTCTGTATAGGATAACGGTTTGGAGGCGGAGTCTGTATGACAGAAAGGTCACGCGCACCCATCAGTGAGAACTGCAGGGTACGAGGTATAGGCGTGGCGGTCATGGTCAGGACATCCACATTGGCACGCATCTGCTTGAGTTTCTCCTTTACCGATACACCGAATTTCTGTTCCTCATCAATAATCAGCAAGCCTAAATCCTTGAATTTGACTTGCTTTCCTATCAGTTTGTGTGTACCTATTATAATGTCTATCTTGCCGGCTTTCAAGTCCTCAAGTATAGCAGTCACTTTGGCGGCACTACGGGCACGAGAGAGATATTCCACACGACACGGGAAGTCCTTGAGTCGCTCGGAGAATGTCTGATAATGCTGGAACGCAAGTATCGTAGTCGGCACAAGAACCGCCACCTGTTTGCTGTCAGCCACAGCCTTGAAAGCTGCACGTATGGCCACCTCTGTTTTTCCAAATCCTACATCGCCGCATATCAAGCGGTCCATTGGACGGCTACTCTCCATATCCTGCTTGACATCAAAAGTGGCTTTGAGCTGATCAGGGGTGTCCTCATACATAAAACTTGCCTCCAGTTCGTTCTGCATATAGGTGTCCGGACTATAAGCAAAGCCCTTCTCCTCAAGGCGTTTGGCATACAATCTGATTAGATCACGCGCAATGTCCTTTATCTTACCCTTAGTACGTTCTTTGAGATTTTCCCAGGCTCCGGTGCCAAGTTTGTTTATATGAGGCTCTTCACCTTCCCTGCCTTTATATTTGGAGACTTTGTGAAGAGCGTGTATGGAGACAAAAACAACATCATCATTCTTGTAGATAATCTTTATTTTCTCCTGATAGCCGCCATTATCGGGCACACGCACCAGACCACCGAATTTGCCGACACCATGATCTATATGGACCACATAATCACCTATCTTGAATTCCTGCAATTCTTTGAGCGTAAGTGCCACCTTACCGTTACGTGCGCGGTCACTCTTAAGGTTGTACTTATGATAGCGGTCAAATATCTGATGGTCAGTGAACAGACAGCATTTGAGCAGATTATCAGCATAACCCTCATGCAGAGTCTTATCCACCGTATCAAACGGTATCAGTTCACCGCGCTCGGTAAAAATGTCCTTCAGACGGGCACCCTGTCTGGGATTATCGGTAAGCAAGAATATGCGGTAGCCCTGTTTTATGTAATCCGTAAGAGCCTTGGAAACCAGATCAAAATTCTTGTGGAATAGTGGCTGTGCGGTGGTATCGAACCTTATTGTGGCTGACGGCACATCACTAGGCTTGTTTCCGAACTCAATACGGTTCATACTGACAGCCTTACGCATGAAATCATCGGCAGTAATGATACTTGGCGGGTTCAGAGACTCAGGATTCGGCTCGCTCATATCTGTAGCCTTCCTGGAGTCCTTCAGCGCATCCAGACGCCGCATACGTGCAGCCAGACTCTCGCCATCGGCCACCTCCACGGCTATATTTCTGATCCTCTCAGTCGTATAGAGCATATCCTTGACAGCCAGCACGGTGTCATCGGGCAGGAACTCCATCAGTGATACCTGCACCCCCGGCAGAATATCCATATCGGGCACAATCACCACGCTGTCGCGCTTATCGAGTGACAACTGCGTCTCAACGGAAAACAGACGTATGCTGTCTATATCATCGCCAAAGAAATCTATTCTGATGGGGTATTCCGATGAGTACGAGAATACATCCATGATACTGCCTCTCAGAGCGTACTGTCCTGGCTCATACACATAATCAACCCTTTGTAAACCAAGCTCATACAGACGCCGCTGAAGCTCTTCACGGTCAATAGTCTGCCCCACCTCAAGCGGCACAGAACGCTCCACCAGACTGCTACGGGAAACAACGGATTCGGCAATTGCATCGGGACTGGTCACTATCACCAGTGTCTCCTTGCCCGGCTCCTGCGTAGTCAGGCGGCTCAGCACCTCGGTACGCAGAATCTCGCTGGCATCATCCTTCTGTCCGTACTTGGCGGCACGGCGGTAGGCCGACGGGAAATAAAGCACAGCCCCATCACCCATGGTCTGCACCATATCGTGATAGAAGTAGGCCGATTCCTCCTGATCACCCAGCACCACCAGTATGCAGCTGTACCCACCCTCACGGGCCAGCCCACACATCAGAAGCGGAGCCGACGAACAATGAAGCCCCTCCAGAAAAATGCTTTTCCCACATTTTCCTGAAAGTTCCCTGATAATAGCCTTAGTCTGGGCCAACCGCCCATACCCGGCACCAAGTTCTGCTAATGTCATTCTGCCTGCAAAGTTACGTTTTGTTTTTACTATTTTCATGAAAAAAAGAGCAAAACAGAACCGTCCCCTTTTGCACATGTCAAATTGTAAATGTATCTTCGCAATATGAAAATTATTGCATTCCTTTCACTGGGAGTCCTACTTATGGCTTCATGCCAGTCCGGAAACAATTCCGGCAATGGATTCGAGATTAAACGTGGTGTAAACGTAAGCCATTGGCTTTCACAGTCTCAAGCACGCGGGGAAGCTCGTGCCAACCATATCAAAGAGCAGGATTTTGCCCGCATCAAAGAGATGGGATTCGACCACGTGCGCCTGCCTATTGATGAGGTACAGTTCTGGGACGAGTCCGGCAACCGTCTTGATGAAGCCTGGCAATTGCTCACAAACGCCCTTGAGTGGTGCGACAAATACGACCTGAGAGCCATCGTTGACCTCCACACTTTAAGGTCACACAATTTCGTGCTTCGCGAGGGTGAGAAAAACGCCCTTTACGAGGATCCCGCCGAACTCCAGAAACTGATTGACATGTGGAAACAGTTATCGGCCCAACTCAAGAGGTTCCCGGTAAGCATGGTAGCGTACGAGTTCATGAACGAGCCCGTAGCCGATGATCCCGAGCAGTGGAATCAGGTGGTTGATAAGGTGCATGCTGCCCTGCGTAAGCTGGAACCAAAACGTAAACTGGTAATAGGCTCAAACATGTGGCAGGGAGTGGGAACATTCAAGGACCTACGCGTGCCAGCCGGAGACAAGAACATCATTCTGAGTTTCCATTACTACAATCCTATGCTCATAACCCATTATCACGCCTCATGGACTGATGTAGGCCGTTACAACGGACAACTGAACTACCCTGGCCCGCTGGTAACGCCCGAGGAGTATGAGAGGGCCCCGGAACAGGTTCAGAAAATGCTTAGGGATAACGACTTCCTTTCTGACTGGAACCGTGAGAGAATGAAAAACGATATGGCCGATGCTATCAAGATGGCAAGCGAACTAGGTCTCCAGCTTTTCTGTGGTGAATGGGGTGCATATCAGCGTACTCCCAGAGATATGGCATACGCCTGGATGAAGGACATGATTTCTATTTTTGACGAATGTGACATTGCGTGGACCGTTTGGTGCTACGATGCTGATTTCGGGTTCTGGGATCAACGCACACAGGATTTCAAAGATAAGCAGATGTTTGAAATACTGACTTCCGGAAAAGCATTGGAATAAAAGTGACAATCCTTTAACACCGACCCGATGAAAAAGAGTGACAGTAACAGTATAGTAATCATCCCTACTTATAACGAGAAGGAAAATATAGAAAAAATAATCCGTGCCGTTCTTGGCCTGGAGGACAGATTCAATATACTGATAATAGATGACGGTTCTCCAGATGGTACCGCGAATATTGTGAAAAACTTGATGGAGAGCGAGTTCACTGGACGTCTATTCATTGTTGAAAGGTCTGGAAAACTTGGTTTGGGAACAGCATACATTACAGGTTTCAAGTGGTGCATACAACACGGATTCGATTACATCTTCGAGATGGATGCTGATTTCTCCCATGCTCCCTCTGACCTGCCGCGCCTACTCAGTGCTTGCCGCGACGAAGGCTATGACGTAGCGATAGGCTCGCGCTACGTTAGCGGCGTGAATGTTGTGAACTGGCCCATGGGACGCGTACTCATGTCATACTACGCATCGAAATACGTACAGTTGGTGACAGGTCTGCCCATCCACGATACCACTGCCGGTTTCAAATGTTACCGCCGTCAGGTTCTGGAAACGATAGAATTGGACCGGATCCATTTCAAAGGCTATGCATTCCAGATAGAGATGAAATTCACCGCCTACAAATGCGGTTTCAAAATCAAGGAGGTACCAGTGGTTTTCGTGAACCGCGAATTAGGCACTTCCAAGATGAGCGGAGGAATATTCAGTGAGGCATTCTTCGGAGTAATCCGCCTCAAAATATCAAGCTGGTTCCGCAAATATCCACAGAAACAATCCTGAGCCCTCATGAGCAGGACACTCATCAAGGATGTCACAGTGGTCAACGAAGACCAAGTGCGTCAGGCATCGGTTCTCATAGACAATGATATAATTGCGGATATTATCAATCCCGGTGAATCATGCATTCCTTTTCCTGATCAAGTAATTGACGCCAAGGGACGCTGGCTGTTGCCTGGCGCGATTGATGACCATGTCCATTTCCGCGAACCCGGTCTTACCCACAAGGCCGATATGGCCTCAGAGAGTCGTGCAGCCGCCGCAGGAGGTGTTACATCCGTTTTCGATATGCCAAACTGCATACCCCAAACCGTCTCCTTGCAGGCTTTGGAGGACAAATACTTGCGGGCATCTGAGTGTTGTCTGGTAAACTACTCTTTCTATTTAGGTGCCACACGCGACAACATTAAAGAAATAGAGAGACTTGATGCTGAACATAACTGCGGTGTCAAACTCTTCATGGGATCCTCCACAGGCGGAATGCTGCTTGATGACCGTAAGACACTCAAGACACTATTCAGTGCTTCCCATGTCCCTATAGCCGTCCACTGTGAGGATAATTCCATCATCAACACTAACATGGATTATTACACCCGTCATTGTGGAGGTGAGCCGCCGGTGCAGTACCATCCGCTGATACGGAGTGAGGAAGCATGCTATGCATCAACTGCAAAGGCCCTTGATGTGGCTTCGGAGACCGACGTACACCTTCACATACTCCACATCACTACTGCCAGGGAACTCTTGCTTTTTGAAAAAGGTCCGTTACAGAACAAACGTTTCACAGCCGAAGCTTGTCCGGCACACCTTTGGTTTACTGATGCCGATTACATCACCAAAGGAACGCTTATCAAATGTAACCCCGCCATAAAGACAGCCGCGGACCGTGATGCACTCCGTCAAGCACTGACCGACGGAAGAATAGATGTTATCGGCACTGACCATGCCCCTCATCTGTTTTCTGAAAAACAGGGCGGATGTCGAATGGCCGCTTCGGGAATGCCGGTACTGCCCTACTCGCTTCCCCTGATGCTCGAGCTCACAAATCAGGGAATGATTAACCTGACCGATGTTACACGCCTTATGTGTCATAATCCGGCACTTCTGTTCAAAGTCAGTAAACGTGGATTTATCCGCAAAGGATTCAAGGCAGATCTTACTCTTATATCCTATGACAAGGAGGGCTGGACGGCCGGAACGGACAACAACCCCACCAAATGTGGCTGGAGTCCGTTTGAAGGCGAGCGGTTCCACTGGAAGGTTGACACCACATGGATCAACGGACATACGGTCTATGATGACGGGAGATTTGACACAGAAGTCAAAGGACAACAAATAAGATTTCAGCGATGATAAAAGCATTTTACCTTATCTATCAGATTGTAATAGCATTACCCGTGATGATTGTCCTGACCATCATCACAGCCTTGGTCACTATGGCCGGTTCTATATTCAATGACCGTTTTTGGGGATATTGGCCGGGCATGATCTGGGGACGGCTGTTCTATATCGTGTTCCTGATTCCTGTACATGTTCACGGACGTGAAAACATAAAGAAAGGAGAGTCATACGTGATTGCCCCCAACCATCAGAGTTATTGGGACGCATTCCTCATGTATGGTTTTTCCGGAGTCAAGTTCAAGTGGATCATGAAGAAGGAGCTTGGAAAGATTCCATTCGTGGGATGGGCCTGCCGTATGGCTGGACACATATTCATTGACCGCAGTTCCAGGGTAAGTTCAATGGAGAGCATAAAGAAAGCCGAATCAAAACTCAGGAACGGTATGTCGGTCGTGATTTTCCCTGAAGGCACCCGCACTCATGACGGTAGAATTGCCCGTTTCAAACGTGGTGCATTCCTTATCTCTGAGGAACTGGGCCTACCCATTATTCCAGTTGTCATTGATGGAAATTATACCGTGATGTCAAGACATGCCTGGCATGTGACTTGGCATCCGGTTCATATTACATTCCTTGAACCGGTCATGCCTAAAAGCAATCCGGAAACAACCGAGCAGGAGATGGCAAGAATTATGACTGAAACCTCCAACCAGGTATTCACAGCAATAAGCGAAACTCTTGAAAAAAAAGCTGATCAGGGTTTCTCGTAACCTGTCCGGGAAATATAGTCCTGAACAATGGGACTTTTGATGAATATGTCCGGAGCATTGTCCAACACACGTTTCATTAATGGTGATATCTGTCTGGAAGGATTTGCAGTAAGCATTGCAAATACACCAGTAGAAACTTCTTCCTTGTAATTGGACGTAATGAAATTATAAATCAGTTCCTCACACTCCGAGACTATAATATGCAGACTGTCCTGAAGCTGTAACATGTATTCATTGTCTATCCTTCCTGAACGCATCAGTTCAACACGTCTCTGCCATATCTCATCGTATTTGTTGTCCAGTCGCTTCTTACTTGTCAGAAAACTGTTAAGCAGATCGTTCTGACGGGTTCCTCCTCTCTCTATTTCACTAGGTTGAATAGAAATTACAGTCTTTCCCCCTTCAAGATACATGGGCATAACAGGCTGACCGTTCCTGCAAAGGAACACAAGACGTGTCATGTCCGTGCTGCCCTTCATGTTGAACTTGCCGTGACTCACATAACATGAATCAAACACAGTGGAACTGTTGGGCGTAAATTCAACTACTGTAAGCTTCTGACCCTCATAACCGTATGCGCCAACGGTACCGTCAATCAAATAGTTTCCCCCACAGGAAACCGAAACAAGCACAACACCTGTACATGCGAGATTGAATATCAAGGACGAAGCATTCATCTGATCATTTGATTTTCACGGCGCAAAATTACTATATGTACATGCAATTGATTCGTATTTATCATTATTTAAGGCTGTTTTAGAATAAGATAGCCTTAATTTACAGGACCTTGTTAAAAAAACTTTACTGAGGAAAAACACCTAAACGAATAAAAACCTTATCGGGGTAATTATCTCAGTCTTCCTTCGTTTTATCAAGTTCCTTTATCCGGCTATCCATCCTAAAAGCCGGATAAAGCTCGAAAAGAGCAGCAATTGTGAGAGTTACTATCCAGTTGTTCTTGTTGGTAAGCTCAAGTATCAGATTACGTATCTTTGGATTCATACCATTGTTCATCAGAACGCTTTCACGGAAACCTCCGGAGAACATAAGAAGAGCTGTAAGTATGATGAAGAAAGTTCCAATAAGCTGCTGGCTGCGTAGCCGTTTTAAGATCAGGTCAACTCCCTCATATCGGTCAGCGAATTGACCTATAGAGAATAAAAACGTCCCAACGGCAAATAACAACGGGGCATATTCCCACCCTGTTATATGGACAGCCGCTCCCACCAGAAGAAGAATTCCTCCAGTAACAGTAAACGCCCTTATTCCCCTGTCCCGGCTGCTATCCATATTTTACTATATCAACGTTCCATGAATACGTCTTCATCCTCACGTCTCATACCATATCTTTCGCGGGCTATATGGTCAATTATCAGACTATCATTGTTGAGGTCCTGCAACAAAATCTCGTTCTGCCGTTTTTGGGCATCCGTTATCCGGAGCTGCTCCTCAAGGGCTTGAATCTCACGTTTCTGGGCAAGACGACGCACTAAACTGTTGTCATCGGCCACAAGTATTACAACGAGAAACAGCACAAGTACAATAACGTATTTGTGACGGCCTATGAAAGCCTTTAGTGCCGGCAGGAAACCATTATCCATATTTACATCAGAGGATCTTTTTATAGACCGCTAAATTACGGTTTTTTTTTTATCGCCGTTGGGATGATGCCAAAAAAGCTTTATCTTCGTAAATCAAAACATAACAACCGGAATCTGTATGTCTGACTTCATAGTTTCTGCCAGGAAATACCGTCCCACCACTTTTTCAAATGTGATTGGACAAAGGGCCTTGACCGCCACCCTAAAGAATGCCATCAACACCGGCAAACTCGCCAACACTTATCTGTTCTGCGGGCCACGTGGCGTTGGTAAGACCACATGTGCCAGAATCTTTGCCAAAACCATCAACTGCACCAACCGTACTCCTGACGGCGAGGCATGCGGAGAGTGTGAATCCTGCCGCAGCTTCAACAGCGAATTACGCTCCTATAATGTGTTCGAGCTGGATGCCGCGAGCAACAATTCCGTCGATGATATCCGTACACTCACTGAACAGGTACACATACCACCCATGAACGGCAAATACAAAGTCTATATCATCGATGAAGTCCATATGCTCAGCACATCGGCTTTCAACGCCTTCCTCAAGACTCTCGAGGAACCGCCCAAATACGCCATTTTCATCCTGGCCACTACAGAGAAGCACAAGATAATCCCCACTATTCTCTCTCGCTGCCAGATATATGATTTCGGACGAATAAGCAATGCCGATATCACAGCACACCTCAAAGCTGTGGCCGAAAAGGAGGGAATCACTACTGACTCGGAAGCTCTTGAAATAATCGCTGAAAAATCCGATGGAGGTATGCGTGATGCCCTCTCCATATTCGATCAGGTAACCAGTTTTACCAACGGTCAGGTCACTTATGCCAAAACCATTGAGAACCTGAACGTCATTGACTACGATTACTATTTCCGTCTGACGGACATGTTCCTCGAAAAGCGTATTTCTGATTCGTTGCTGTTACTGAACGACATTCTGGCCAAGGGATTTGACGGAAGTCATCTCATAAGCGGCCTGATGCTTCATATGCGTAATTTATTAGTAAGCCGTGATCCTGTCACACTCCCTCTGCTTGAAGTCAGCGATGAGATGCGGGAACGTTACAGGAACCAAGCCGCCAAGTGTTCGCCCAAATTCCTCTACCGCGCACTGAAGATACTCAATGACTGCGACCTGAACTATCGTGTGAGCAAGAACAAAAGGCTTCTCGTAGAACTGACTATCATCCAGACAGCCCAGGTCGATGATGACGATGACAGCAGTGGGCGCAAGCCCGCACGACTAAAACCCATTTTTAACAAGACTGCCGCAAGGCTGCAGTCTTCAAAGAACACAAAGGACCAGACTCTGGTTACAACCGCCTCTTCCCAGCCGGTACAGCCTTCAGCTGTTGCCCGTAAGTCAGTCATACCTACCGTTCAGTCCGACAAGCTCTTTACTTCCATTTACCGAAAGGCCTCGTACGGACAGGACAATACTATTCAGCCTAAGACATCAAGTCCCGCGTCAGTACATGCCCAATCCTTCCAACCTGCAAAGCCATTGACTAATGACCTGCTCATGTTCCACTGGCAGGAATTCGCTGCGTCTCTGCCTCGTCAGGACACTCCGCTCAAGAACCGAATGATCAATTGCAGGATTACAGTCCTGGATCAGGTCAAGTTTGATGTCTTTGTGGGTAATCAAATGGTGGCCGATGAAATAAAAAACAGCCAGGAACGCATTCTGGCTCACATAAGGAAATGCTTCAACAATCCGTCCATAGTGATGACGGTCAGTGTTGACGAATCACGCAACATGGAGCACCTGTTAACCCGTGACGAACAGTATGCCAAAATGAAGGAAACCAATCCTTCCATAAAGGAACTCGAAAGCGTATTCGGGCTCGAATTGCGTTAATCACACTTTATCCTCGCCTATCATTATCAGGCGATAAAGGTTACATCCTATAAAATTGCCTATCACCAGACAGACATAGAGCAGTAATACGCTCCACATATTCTCCTTTATGAAGCTGAAAGGAACAGTCAGATAGTAGAATGCATCGGCAATGCAGTGCGGGAATCCGCACAAAATGAACATAGGGACAGCAAATAGCAACGGAAGCCATTGGTTACGTCGTGCAAATGTCACAGCTGTTGTCATAAGGAATCCGCAACCTATTGCAAGCAGACCAGCCCGTAGAGGCCCTATTGCAAGACGACCAGCCAGTATTTTCTGAGCAGCATCCTGCAGTGGCATAGGCGACACTCTTGCCAACAATGCCACCAACAGACAGCCCACTATATTACCCAAAAGTATTAACAGCAGTTCTCCAGCCTGACCTTTCTCTATGAAGCCTGCCGTTCCGGTATAGAGCTTGAGCTTATAGCAAACTACTGTAATCAGGCCAAATGCAAAAAGAACCGCCCCTATTACACCACCAAGAGCAAGATACCCGAATCCCGCGATTCCAATACAGACACCTGCCAATAATGAAGATTTGAAAATAGTACTGAACTTATCCATATTCAAATAATTATGGACACAAAGTTAGATTTCAATCTTCAATTCCCAACTCCCATTTTCCAATTATTTATGAACAGGTGAGAAATGGAGCAGTCATCATATTCACCTCTGCACACTCAACAGAGTTTATCATGATGTGACTTCTCGTCCGCATAATTATAAAGATTTGTAGGATAGTCGCCATTAAAGCAGGCAGTACAAAGCTGACAGTTATCAATATCTCTGCCGGAGGCCTTATATAGGGATTCTAAAGAGAGATAATTGAGTGAGTCTGCACCTATATATTCTCGTATCTCTTCCACTGTGTGGCTGGAACCGATAAGTTCGTCATACGTGCCGGTATCAACACCGTAATAGCAAGGATAGGCATATTTGGGGCTGGCTATGCAGACATGAACCTCAGTCGCTCCCGCTTCACGAAGCATACGAACTATCTGACGGGAAGTTGTTCCGCGAACTATAGAATCATCTATCAATATCACACGTTTACCGTTCACTATACTTCGTATTGGTGACAGTTTCATCTTAACTCCCTTGTCACGCAGTTCCTGCTTGGGCTGAATGAACGTACGGCCCACATATTTGCTCTTAAGCAGCCCCATCTCATACGGGATTCCGCTAGCCTCGGCATAGCCCATTGCGGCACTCAGGCTGGAATCTGGCACGCCTACCACTATATCAGCCTCTACGGGATGCTCCTGATATAGCAGACGGCCCGAAAGTTTACGGAACGAATGCACATTACAGCCCTCTATATCACTGTCCGGACGCGAAAAATAGATATACTCCATCACGCACATGCGGTGACTGCGCAACTTGGAATAATCATTTGAGCGTATGCCGTGATAATCTATAGATATCACCTCACCGGGGTTAACGTCACGTATGTATTCGGCTCCTATTGCATCAAACGCACAAGTCTCGCTGGCTACAACGTAACCTTCACCCAACTTGGCTATTGACAGAGGATGGAATCCGTACTTGTCACGACAGGCATAGATGCGATTTGGAGTCATTATCACCAATGAGAATGCGCCCTCAATCATGTTCAGAGCATTGATTATGTTGGTTATCCTATCCTCCTCGGTGGGGTCTTTCTTTATAAGATGAGCGAACAACTCACTGTCCGATGTTGTCTGCAAAAGACTTCCGCGACGCTCCAGATACAGACGCAGTTCCTTGGAGTTGATTATGTTACCATTATGGGCCAGAGCAAAATCACCTGTATAATGATGAAAAGTAAACGGCTGAATATTTTCCAGTCCACCCACATTGGTAGTAGGATACCTGACATGACCTATGGCAATGTTGCCGGTAAGTTCATCCAGATGATTCTGACCGAATATCTCAATCACAAGTCCGGCACCCTTATGTAGATGCATACCCTGCTCATCGGAACTTACTATACCGCATCCCTGCTGTCCGCGATGCTGCAGGCTGTGCAGAGCATAATAGGCATATTGTGCGGCATTCTCCACGCCATAGATGCCAAATACTCCGCATTCGTGATGAATCTCTTCCATAATAGATTTATTCTACTGTTACTGATTTGGCAAGGTTACGCGGCTGGTCCACATCACGTCCCTTGGCTATAGCAATATGATAAGCAAGTAACTGGAGTGGTATTACTGACAGCAGTGGAACCAGACACTCCTCAGTTGACGGAATCTCAAAGAACATATCCGACAGAGCACGCACATCCTTATCGCCCTCTGTAACAATACTGATCACCCTACCCTTACGGGCCTTTACCTCCTGAATATTGCTCAGGATCTTGTCATAGTTTCCACAACGCGGAGCGATGGCCACAACAGGCATTTCCTCATCAATCAGCGCAATGGGGCCGTGTTTCATCTCGGCAGCGGGATAACCTTCGGCATGAATATATGATATCTCCTTGAGCTTGAGAGCACCCTCAAGAGCCACCGGGTAGTTGTATCCGCGACCCAGGTAGATAAAGTTGTGGGCATATGTAAACGTCTTGGCCAAAGCCTGTATCTGCCTGTCATGTTTGAGAATAACAGCAATCTTGTCAGGTATGGTCTGCAATTCGCGTATTATCCGCAGCCTGTATTCATCAGTTATGGTACCTTTTTCCTGTGCAATGCTCAATGCCAGCAGCAACAGAGTCTCAACCTGTGCGGTAAAGGCCTTGGTCGATGCCACACCAATCTCAGGACCTGCATGCGTGTAGCAACCGGTATCAGCCGCACGTGCTATTGACGAACCCACCACATTACAAATTCCAAACAGGAATGCGCCCGACTGCTTGGCCAGTTGCATGGCGGCAAGCGTATCGGCCGTCTCACCGGATTGTGAAATAGCTATAACCACATCATCTGGATAAATAATAGGATTACGGTAACGGAATTCCGATGAATACTCCACCTCAACAGGTATGCGCGTAAGGTCCTCAATCATGTATTTGCCGATGAGGCCTGCATGCCACGATGTACCGCAGGCACAAATAATGATGCGGCGTGCATTGAGCAACTTATCCTTATGGTCAATCACTCCCGACAACTTGACAAGACCAAGTTCGGGATGCAGGCGGCCGTTCATAACCGTACTGCAGGTACCCGGCTGCTCATGAATCTCCTTAAGCATAAAGTGCGGAAATCCGCCCTTCTCTATCTGACTCAGATTCATTTCCAGTTTCTTTATAACCGGAGTCTGTTCAACACTGCGTAAATCAGTTATCTTGAGCTCCTTGCCGCGCTCCATGAAAGCAATCTGCTCCTCACCCAGATAAACCACCTTATCAGTATATTCAATGATTGGAGTAGCATCGGAACCTACCAGGAACTCATCCTGGCCAACACCTATTATCAGAGGACTGCCTTTACGGGCGGCTATCATCTTATCAGGATGCTCCTTATCAACAATAACAATAGCATATGCGCCTATCACGCTGTTCAGGGCCAGCGGCACGGCCTCCTCAAGCGTTATACCGTGTGAATCCATAATATACTGGATAAGCTGGATAACCACCTCGGTATCGGTCTCACTCTTAAAGTGGTAGCCCTGATTCTGCAACTCTTTCTTGAGCGCACGGTAGTTCTCGATGATTCCGTTGTGGATCAGCGCCAGGTTACCTGACTCCGAGAAGTGCGGATGCGCATTCACATCATTAGGCTCACCATGAGTGGCCCAGCGGGTATGTGCAATGCCAACGTTACCGCTCAGGTTCTTGCCCTCAACGGCATGTTCCAGGTCTGCCACCTTACCCTTGGTCTTGTAGATGACCAGATTACCGTCATCATTAATAAGCGCCACACCGGCACTGTCATAACCGCGGTACTCCAGTCTGGAGAGACCCTTTATAAGTATGGGATACGCTTCACGTTTGCCCACATAACCTACTATTCCACACATAGTTATAGTCCTTTAAAATTAAACGTATTCGTCTATTCTCTTAATGGCAAGGCCGTCCACGCCAATCTTGCAGAAGGCGTAGATGAAGGCGCTGGCCTGACGGGCGTTGGTAATGAGCGGGATATTGAAATCAACCGCAGTACGCCTTATCTTGTAACCGTTCTCAAGCTCACGTGCAGTGTTGTTCTTGGGAATGTTGATGGCCAGGTCTATCTTGCCGCTGCGCATATAGTCAATCACATTGGGCTTCTCCTCGGAATCCGGCCAGTGCAGCACTTCATTCACCTTGATACCGTTCTCGTCAAGGAACTTGGCGGTACCGCTTGTGGCATAAATCCTGTAGCCGTAATCATGGAGAATGCGTGCGGCATCCAGCAGGTCAATCTTTGACTTGGTGGGGCCAGATGACAGCAGAACACCCTTCTCCTTTGACGGAACGCGGGTTCCTACCGATATCATACTCTTGAGCAGAGCCTCATGGTAGTTGTCACCGATGCAGGCAACCTCACCGGTAGACGCCATATCCACACCCAGTATGGGATCGGCCTTGAGCAGACGTGCAAACGAGAACTGTGAGCACTTGACACCCACGTAGTCGATATCGGCAAACGTCTTGCCGAAAGGCTCAACCTCCTTGCCCAGCATGATCTCAGTAGCCATACCTATGAAGTTGAACTTGGTGATCTTGCTTACAAATGGGAACGAACGTGATGCACGCAGGTTGCACTCAATAACCTTGATGCTGTTCTCATTGGCCAGGAACTGGATATTGAAGGGACCTGATATGTTCAGGGCAGCAGCAATCTTCTTGGATATCTTCTTGATCTTACGGATGGTCTCATAGTAGAGCTTCTGAGCCGGGAATACCACGGTAGCGTCACCAGAGTGAACACCGGCAAACTCAATATGCTCACTGATGGCGTAGCACTTGATTACACCGTTCTGGGCTACAGCGTCAATCTCAACCTCCTTGGCACGCTGCAGGAACTCCGTAACGACTACAGGATGCTCCTGGCTTACCACAGCGGCGTTGTTGAGCGCAGTCTCAAGCTCTGCACGGTCACTTACCACACGCATGGCGGCACCTGAAAGCACGTATGACGGACGGATAAGCACAGGCAGACCCACCTCATCGACAAAGCTCCAGATATCATCCATGCTGGTAAGCTCTTTCCAGCGCGGCTGGTCAATACCCAGCGAGTCACACATCTCTGAGAACTTCTGACGGTCCTCGGCCATATCAATGCTCTTGGCCGATGTACCCAGGATATTGATACCCTCATGGTCAAGCAGCAGAGCCAGGTTGTTTGGGATCTGTCCGCCGGTTGATACTATCACGCCCTTGGGAGCCTCCATATCGCATATGTCAAGCACACGCTCCAGAGTAAGCTCATCAAAGAACAGGCGGTCACATGTATCGTAATCGGTACTTACGGTCTCAGGGTTGTAGTTTATCATGACGGCGCGGTAGCCCATCTCCTGGATCTTCTTTACGGCAGCCACACCGCACCAGTCAAACTCAACGGATGAACCGATACGGTAAGCACCGCTACCCAGAACGATTACGGACTTGCCGTCCTGCTCAAAGCTGACGTCATTCTCAGTGCCGTTATAGGTAATGTACAGGTAGTTGGTGAATGCCGGATACTCACCTGCAAGCGTATCAATCTGCTTTACGACAGGCAGTATGCCAAGAGCCTTACGCTGCTTGCGTACTGAAGCAGCCTTCTCATGAGGATTCAGCTTATCGCCCTTTATGGTGAGCTTACCTATCTGATAGTCGCTGAATCCCATGCATTTGGCCTCACGCAGCAGGTCAGCGGATACATTCTTAAGGTCACCTGCAGCAGCCAGCTGCTCCTTTATGTTATGTATATTTGCCAGACGGCACAGGAACCACTTGTCAATCTTGGTCAGGTCATGAAGCTTGTCAACCGTATAACCCTGGGCAAAAGCCTGCTCAATGGCCGGCAGACGGTGGTCTGTAGGATTGACAAGCTCACCCTCAATGTCAGGAACATTTATATTGTTGCATACGAATCCGTGCAGGCCCTGTCCTATCATGCGCATACCCTTCTGGATAGCCTCCTCAAAGGTGCGTCCTATTGACATGATCTCACCTACGGACTTCATGCTGGAACCAATCAGACGTGAAACGCCCTCAAACTTACCAAGGTCCCAACGCGGAATCTTACATACCACGTAGTCCAGGGCGGGCTCAAAGCAGGCCGATGTAACCTTGGTCACGGAGTTGGGAATCTCATCCAGGCCATATCCCAGACCCAGCTTGGCAGCCACAAATGCCAGAGGATAACCTGTAGCCTTTGATGCCAGGGCCGATGAGCGGCTCAAACGGGCGTTAACCTCAATCACGCGGTAATCATCAGAGTTGGGATCCAGAGCATACTGGACGTTGCACTCTCCTACTATACCCACGTGGCGGATGATATCGATAGCGATGCGGCGCAGCTTATGATACTCATGGTCACTCAGAGTCTGTGACGGAGCTACAACCACGCTCTCACCGGTATGGATGCCCAGCGGGTCAAAGTTCTCCATGTTGCAGACCGTGATGCAGTTGTCATAACGGTCACGTACAACCTCATACTCAATCTCCTTCCAGCCCTTGAGTGACTCCTCTACCAGGATCTGCGGAGAATATGAGAATGCAGATGCGGCAACTTTCTTGAGCTCCTCATCATTTGAGCAGAATCCGGAACCAAGACCACCCAGAGTATAGGCGGCACGTACAATCACGGGATAACCAATCTCCTTGACAACCTTAAGAGCCTCCTCCATATTGTTTACAGCCTCACTGCGAGGTGTCTTGACATTTATGGAGTGCATCATATCGGCAAACAGCTCACGGTCCTCAGTGTTGATGATGGCCTGCACCGGAGTACCCAGCACCTTGATGCCGTATTTCTCCAGTATGCCGCTCTTGTAGAGCTCAACACCGCAGTTCAGGGCTGTCTGGCCACCGAATGCCAGCATGATGCCATCTGGTTTCTCCTTCTGGATAACCTTCTCCACGAATGTGGGGGTGATGGGCAGGTAATAGATGGCATCGGCCACGCCCTCGGATGTCTGGACTGTGGCGATATTTGGGTTTATAAGAATGGTGTATTTGCCATCCTCGCGCAGCGCCTTGAGGGCCTGAGAACCGGAATAGTCAAACTCACCTGACTGACCTATCTTGAGTGCTCCCGAACCGAGCACAAGTACTCTCTTTACATCTTCCATAGCATCATTCATTTTTTTGAATACTTGACTTCGTCTTCGTCCTTCACGACTCGGCCATTCAAGCAAGCTTGATGGCTCTCACTGCTCGGGGCGTTAATCATATTCTCCACAAACAGACCGAACAGGTTACCTGTATCAGTAGGTCCGCTAGATGCCTCAGGATGGAACTGAGTTGAGAAGAACGGTTTTGACTTATGCTTAATACCCTCATTCGTGCCGTCATTCAGATTCTCGAACATGCGTTCCCAATCTGCAGGCAGGGTGCTGTCATCAATGGCAAAACCGTGGTTCTGTGATGTCACAAAGCACTTATGGGTACCGGGGATACGTACAGTCTGGTTGTGTCCGCGGTGTCCGTATTTGAGTTTGTAGGTCTTGGCGCCTGCTGCAAGTGCCAGCAGCTGGTTTCCAAGGCAGATTCCCATGATAGGCTTGTCCTGCTGCAGAGCCTTACGTATATTGGCTATTGTCTCAGTGCACATGGCAGGGTCACCGGGGCCGTTTGAAATGAACAGGCCGTCATAATCCTCACCGCTGAAATCATAGTTCCAGGGCACGCGCTTGATCTGCACGTTGTAGTCAAGCAGGCAGCGCAGTATGTTGTTCTTCATACCGCAGTCAACCATAAGCACCTTGTACTTGCCGTTTCCGTAATGCTTTATCTCAGGGCATGAAACCTGAGATACCAGATTGTCCTTGTTGGGATCATAAAAAGGAATATCCTCATCACCGAACACGATCTTGCCCAGCATGGCACCCTTCTCACGCAGACGCTTGGTAAGGGCACGGGTATCGATTCCGTAGATACCGGGTACCTCCCACTTCTTAAGCCACTCACCCAGACTCTTGGCTGAATCCCAATGGCTGTACTCTGCAGAATACTGTGCTATGACAAGTGCCGAGCACTGAATCCTGTCGGACTCATAAAACTTTGATATTCCGTTTACCGTCTCGTCGCCCGGCACACCGTAGTTGCCTATAAGCGGGAATGTGGGGACCAGAATCTGTCCCTTATACGACGGATCACTAAGACTCTCCGGATATCCCGTCATGGCTGTATAGAACACGAGTTCGCCAGATACGGTTTTTTCATATCCGAACGAGCGTCCTTTGTAACGGGTTCCGTCTTCAAGTATAAGTACTGCTTCTCTATCCATCTATATCTTTTACAATATCTTCTTAATTCTAT
>JAFZKR010000079.1 GCA_017551845.1 Bacteroidaceae bacterium | reverse complement strand
CAAACAGTATAAAGTTATCCTCAGCGACCGCACGCTATACTCCGACGATGACTGGAACACACTCTGCCTGCCGTTTTCGCTGAGCAGCCTCGAGGGCACGCCGTTAGAGGGTTTCACCGTGAAGGAACTCGACACCGAGACGACCTGCAACGGACATAAAACAGGTTTAGACGGCTCAACACTCTACCTGAACTTCAAGGATGCCACAAGCATTGTGGCCGGGTGGCCCTACATCGTGAAGCGAGCCAGCTTCGACACCCAGAGCCAGCCCTATACCGCCATCAGCGGCACTGCGGGATACGACAATGAGGGCTACGCTAACCTGGTGGACGGCGACGTGCAGACCAAGTGGTGCTCAAGCAAAACGCACCGCGATGGCAATGCTTGGGTGTGCGAGTTTTCCGCCGCCTATCCCATCTGTGTGACAGGCTACACGCTGACCACGTGCGACGATGCGGGAACGCACATTTATTGGAATCCCTATATATGGACCCTCAAAGCCAAGATGAAAGTCACGGATGCGGAGTGGACGGTGATTGACTTCTGCAACACGACAGTGAACTCCGAACAATGCTTGCCCCCAGGCAACCTTAAATCGAGGACCTACGACATTGCTGCCGATAAACTGGGCACTTACCGGTACTTCCGCTTCGAAGTGAGCCAGGGCATCGACAACACAATGCAAATAGCCGAACTGCAGTTGCTGGTCACCGATATCCAGAATCCGACATTCACGGGCGTGAGCATTGTAGCCGACAATCCTACAGCCGTCACCAGCGAGGATGGGAAGGTGACATTCACGGGCACCTACAGCCCGTTTGCGATTACCGACGGGAATATCGACGAGATAATCTACTTGGGCAGCGGGAATACGATAGGCTATGCCTCGGCACCGAGGACGCTGCGGGCCAATCGTGCGTATTTTGTGGTACCGACGGCATCGGGCAACCACGCTACGACACGGGTGGTGATGAACTTCGGCGGCGAGGACGGCACGACGACGGTAATAACGTCATCGGATGACACGAATGCGGACAGCGTGTGGTATTTGCCCGACGGGCAACGACTCGCGGGCGAGCCGACGCAGAAGGGCATGTATATCAATAGTGGCCGCAAGGTAGTTATTAAATGATAGGAGGAGAGTACGATGAAAAAGAAATACGAGAAGCCGACGTTTATGGTGTATGATTTAAAACCTCATGTTCCGCTCATCTGCACGAGCGGACTGGGTGGCGACAACCCCTTCAACTGGGGAAATCCCGACAATGACCGATAGTAAAATAAAATGTGAAATTGGGGACTGCCCCCAATTTCACATTTTTCGGAAATAACTTGGCTGGTTGTTGAGTCTTGATTACCTTTGAGGAAAGGACCATTAACCAGGCATTATGAGAATTAAAAGGAGAGTTATTTCAATTGCGTGCCTGCTCGCGGTTTTGGGGGCGTGGGCACAGAAATCATCGCAGCCCAGTTGGCTTAGTGACGCCGTTTTTTATCAGATTTATCCTTCATCCTATCAGGACAGTGACGGCGATGGCTACGGAGACCTTAAGGGTATCATTTCCCGTTTGGATTACATCAAGTCAATAGGGGTGACGGCCATCTGGCTTAACCCGATATATGTGTCAGGATGGACGGACGGCGGTTATGATATCATTGACTATTATCGCGTTGACAAGCGTTTTGGCGACAACGATGATCTTATCAATCTGGTCAATGAGGCTCACTCACGTGGGATAACAGTGGTTATGGACCTGGTGGCGGGCCACTCATCGGACCAGTGTGAATGGTTCCTCCAATCCAGGGAGGGCGCCAATTACCGCTATTCGGATTACTATATCTGGCCAACATTCAAGCCAGAGACTACCACGCAGCCGCAACCGTCCGGCGGACAGGCGGACTATGCGGCTCTGATGAATTCCAATGCATCGCTTATACGTAAATTCGTTTCGACCGATGCTCCGCGCGCCCCGTATTATATCAAGAACTTTTATGACACGCAGCCGGCTCTGAACTTCGGGTTTGCCAATCCTGATCCGGAACATCCCTGGGAGCAGGCGGTTGATGCACCGGGCCCCATGGCCATGCGCCGGGAAATCAAGAACATCATATCCTTCTGGATGGATAAGGGTGTGGACGGCTTCCGGGTGGATATGGCGGCCAGCCTTGTCAAGAATGACTTTGACAAGTCCGCCACCATCAAATTGTGGAAGGATGATTTCACCAAGTGGTTTGACGATGAGTATCCTGAGGGCATTCTGATTGCAGAGTGGTTCAATCCGGCTCAGTCAGTGGCTGCTGCCAACTTTGACCTGGATTTCTTCTGCCACGACGGACAGTACAACTATTCCACGTTGTTCTTCTATGGCCGCCGCGGATTCGGGCCCGCTGCCGGCGCCACTCCTTCAGCGCCTTACTTTGACAAGTCCGGAACCGGCAGCCTCAAGACCTGGTATGACCTCTACACCTATCAGTATGATGCAGTAAAGGGTAATGGTTATGTGAGCATGCCTTCAGGCAACCATGATTTCAATCGCTTGTGCACTGACGGGCGCACTGATCCGGAGGAACTCAAGGTCGCTATGACTTTCTTCCTTACAATGCCTGGCGTACCTTTTATTTATTATGGTGATGAGATAGGACTTAAGCAGAATCCCAAGGCGCCGTCAACTGACGGTTCAGGCGGCCGCGCAGGATGCCGTATCCCGATGCTTTGGGACGGTACGGCCAATGCAGGCTTCTCGACCGCACCGATAGAAAAGATTTATATTCCGCAGGATCCTGATCCAAACCGTATGACTGTGGAGAAGGCTGAGTCCGATCCAAAATCGCTGCTCAACTATGTGCGTACGCTGCTCAAACTCCGTCAGGAGGTGAAGGCGCTTGGCGCAGATGCATCATGGAAGCTGATAAGCAGTCTGGATGAGCCGTATCCTATGGTCTATGAGAGGGAGTGGCGTGGTGAGCGTTGCTGGATTGTGCTCAATCCGTCAGGTGGGCAGGTTAGTGTTACCCTTCCAAAAGAACTTTCCAAGCCGGAACTCATTGGCGGCAATTATAAGAAGTGCAGTTACAAGCAGACGGGTAAGGGTGATGTAATCCAACTCTCTGCTGTATCGGCAGCCATATTCAGATTCAGCATTGACAAAACCGCCGGAACAGTGGGAGAAGGCCATCCTGACAAACCACAGGTATCTGTGGGTAAGCTTGATTTCTATCCTGCATTTGAGTCCAAGTCCGGGCTTGTCACACCCAGAAACGTGTATGTCTGGTTGCCGGATAACTACACTAAAGACAAGAAGTATGCTGTAGTATATATGAGTGACGGGCAGAACCTGTTTGATGCGGAGAAGATGTTCAACCATCAGGAATGGCGCGTGGATGAAGTTGTGGGCGGCCTTCTGGTTGAGGGCAGAATCCAGGACTGCATTGTGGTGGGTGTGGCAAATTCATTCCGCACCAGGAGCCAGGAGTACTATCCCCAGGATGTCTTTGACCGCTATACTCCTGCTCTGAAAGAGTACTCCCAAAAACAGCGTATGGGGCAGAGTGACCTGTTGGGCAACAATTACCTCAAATTTCTTGTTGAGGAACTGAAGCCGTTCATTGACAAGACATATTCCACATATAAGGACAGGGAGCATACTTTCCATATGGGTTCAAGTATGGGCGGCCTTATCTCAACCTATGCTGTCACCAAATATCCCAAGGTGTTTGGCGGCGCAGGCTGTCTTTCCACTCATTCTGTACTCTATATCACCAACTATGGTGCGGAGCAGGAGTATATTGATCCCGCAAACCAATGCTATGTCGATTATTTGCGGGCTAACCTCAAGCCCAACAGTTGCAAACTGTATATGGACCGCGGCGACCAGACTCTCGATGCACAGTACCCCAAGTATCAGGACCGCATAGACAAGATGTTCCGGGATGCAGGCTGGGATGATGCACATTATGTGAGTAAGGTGTTTCCGGGCCTATCACATACCGAAGGGTCTTGGGCTTCACGGCTTGAAGTGCCTGTTCTCTATCTTTTAGGAAAATAAACCACAAGGAATCAATATGAAAAGAAACCTGATTATCAGTGCGGCTATAGGAACACTGATGTTCCTGAATGCCAATGCGCAGCCGCAGCAGGAGATTGTCTCCAAGGCCGACAAGACTACTGTAGAGTTCGTTGTCCGTGACGGCAAACCCATCCTGATGGACATCTATCAGTTCAAGGACCGGAAGGCTGATGGTAAACGTCCGGTATTCATCTATTCGTTTGGCGGAGCCTGGGCTATGGGCTCCAGAGTGGATGCCCTCTGCAACCCTCTGTATGACCATCTTTGTGACAAAGGGTGGGTGTGCGTGGCCATTGACTATCGTCTGGGCTCAGCCCGCGGCAGGGACGGCAAGCCTCTCATAACCCCGCCCGAAGGATACAATGCTTTCCAATACTCCATCGACATAGGCGTTGAGGATATCTATGCGGCCACAATGTGGCTTGTCAGGCATGCCGATGAGTATAACATCGATCCCGCCAAGATAGTCATAAGCGGCAGCAGTGCGGGTGCCATCAACAGTATGAATGCCGAGTACTACATCTGTACGGGCCATAAGATTGCGCGTGAGAACATTCCCGCTGATTTCAATTATGCAGGTGTGGTTCCGATGGCCGGTGCAGTCTATCTGACCGGTCAGAATGATACCGGACTCAAATGGGACCGTAAGCCCTGTCCAATATGTTTCTTCCACGGCTCGGCCGATCCTACTGTTACGTTTGATGTGGAGAACAGTCCCAGTCGTCATGGATTCGGGCCCAAATACATCAGCCGGCAGTTGGATGAGATGGATGTTCCGTATATGCTCAACGAGTATGAGGGTGGTGACCATTGCATGGCGCTGCTTCCCATCAAGTGGTTCTGGAATGAAATTGATTCATTCCTGGACAGAATAGTGCTGGGCGGTCAGGACCTTAAGGTGCATTCAGTAGAGCGCTCGTCAAAGCCGCGTACTGATGCCAACTGGCTTGAAACAGTACGACCCGGTCAGTTCGGGGCTGTCAACCGCATGCGCGGTCAGGGCGCTCCTCAAGGTGCTCCTCAAAGATAAAAATGATATGATTATGAAAAGACTCTTCTTTATTATGTGTTCTATAGCCTTCAGTATCGGCATATCCGGTCAGACAGAAATAATCCGTCTGTATGAAGGCAGGGCTCCCGGTTGTGAGAACTGGACCCAGCAGGAGTTCCTGTTTGAATATACCACATCCATGAATCCGGGTGAAGTGGGCCAGTGTATCCTGAATGTTACAGATCCGGAACTGTGGGCCTATCTTCCCGAGAAAGGTACAGAGACGGGTACTGCGGTTGTTGTATGTCCCGGTGGAGGATTTACCGCGCTCTCCTGGCATCAGGAGGGTCCGAATGTGGCCAAATGGTTTGCCACTCACGGCATAGCCGCTTTCGTGCTGAAATACCGTATTGCTTACTCTGGTGCCGACTATGAGGAGGCCAAATATGTGGTTGACCATTCCTATGGCAATCAGGGACGTGATGCACGTATGCGTGAACTGACTGAAAAACATGCCAAGATTGCTGAGGAGCAGGGATATGACCGTTCTATGGCATGGGATGACGGACGCGCAGCCATTACCTACATACGTAAGAATGCCCAAAAATACGGTATCAACCCCAAGGCCATCGGTATAATCGGTTTTTCTGCAGGTGGAAACATAGTCTATCATGTGGCGCTTGAACATGATGAGATGAGTCGCCCGGACTTCCTGGGTATGTTCTATCCTGCATGGTTTGAGGATAAGGTTCCCTCTGATCCTATGCCACTGTTCATTGCTGCAAGTACAAGTGAGGCGTCATCATTAAACGGATTCGGTGATACGCCTGCTCTATACAACGCCTGGAACAGGACCCGTCAGCCGCTTGAGATCCACTCGTTCACCAGAGGTTTCCACGGTTTCGGGTACCGCGATAACGGCCAGTCGGTGTATATATGGCCCACATTGTTCTGTAATTTTTTGGAAAACTGCAATCTGCTGAAAAAATAATCCGTTCCGATGAAAAAACTGTCAGGTGTTTTATTGCTGATACTCCTTATGCTTTCCTGCAGCAGGAGTCCGGAGGGACGTTACCTTATTCTGCCCATCAGGGAGGCAAATGATGAGATAGTTCTGACTATTGAAAAGGGAGGTGAGACTCTCTACATAGCCGATATCCGGTTAGCCCTTCCCGGACAGGAGGCCGATTACTGCGTACCTATGGACCTGGAGTATTTCGGCGCAGGCAGGCGCAATGTCCGTTTTACGGGTATCGATTCCGGGACTGCGTGGAGCATGATATCTTTTTCTGACACACTCCCGGCAGTTCCGGCCGATAAGTACAGGCCCAACTATCATCATACTCCTGAATATGGCTGGATGAATGATGCCAACGGCCTGTTCTACAAAGACGGCGTGTATCATCTATACTACCAGTACAATCCATACGCTGCTGTATGGGGTAACATGCACTGGGGACATTCTGTGAGCACGGATCTGGTACGCTGGGAACATAAGCCTGTGGCCATATACCGTGATGACTATGGTCACATATTCTCCGGCAGCACAGTAGTTGATTATAACAACACTGCAGGATTCGGCAAGGGCGCAGTCGTGGCTTTCTATTCCTCTTGGAATACGGCACGGGAATATGTTCAGACCCAGTGCATTGCCTACAGTCTGGATGACGGTCTGACTTTTACCAAATATGATGGCAACCCTGTTCTTGTGCCGTTTGACGGCATCAGGGATTTCCGTGATCCCAAGGTGTTCTGGTATGAGCCGGAGAGCAAGTGGATCATGATTGTATCGGCCGATAAGGAGATGCGTTTCTACACATCACAGAACCTGCGTGATTGGGAATATATGAGTGCCTGGGGACAAGGCTACGGCGTGCAGCCGCGCCAGTTTGAGTGCCCGGACTTTTTCAGGCTGACTACCGCCCAAGGTGAAACCAAGTGGGTTATGATTGTCAATGTCAACCCAGGGTGCTATTTCGGAGGCAGCGCTACGCAGTACTTTGTGGGCGATTTTGACGGCAGGAGCTTTACCTGTGACTCTCCCAAGGAGACGGTCAAGTGGCTGGACTGGGGTAAGGACCATTATGCCACAGTCTGTTTCTCAAATACGGGAGAGCGCGTTATTGCAGTCCCCTGGATGAGCAACTGGCAGTACGGAGCCATTGTACCCACCAAATATTATCGCAGCGCCAATGCGGTGCCGCGTGAACTGGGTCTGTTCAAGGACGGTGATGAGTTCTACGTGAGTGCCTGGCCGGTGTCTGAACTGTCCGGACTTGACAAGGATTCGCGTACGGTTTCCGGCATTACGGTTGTTGCAGGCAGGGCTCAGGACGTGAAACTGTTTGACCGGACCGACGGAGCGTACAGACTGGATCTGGATATCAACGTGCCTGCTGTAGGCAAGGCCGGATGGCGTTTTACCAATGCAGTCGGCGATGTGGTTGACATGTACTTTGATAATGCTCTGGAGCGTTTCGTGATGGACCGCAGCAAGAGCGGCATAGTGGAATTCGGTAACCGGAGCACCACCCATGATATAGAGAATCATGACCGCCGCAAGATTATGTCCATGAACTACATCAATGATTTTGCACTTGCAACCTGGGCTCCTGTGAAAACAGCCGGAAAGCACAACGTGCGTATTCTCTATGACCTTTCATCATTTGAGGTGTTCATAGACGGTGGAAGGGTGGTTATGACCAATCTGGTATTCCCAAAAGTACCATACACTGATCTGGAAGTCTATTCTGACAAAGGCCGTTTCACTATAGAAAAACTGGATATTACAACTCAAGGACTATAAATACTTAATTATTGACATATGGAAGCAAAACAATCCAATCTTTCCAAACTGGTGCCTATCATGTTTACGTTCTTCACGATGGGATTCGTGGATATGGTGGGCACTGCTACCAATTATGTGAAGGCTGACTTTGCGCTTTCTGATACGGTGGCCAATTTCCTGCCGTCAATGGTGTTCCTGTGGTTCTTCTTCCTGTCTGTACCGACTGGACTGATGATGAACAGGATAGGCAAGCGCAAAACGGTACTGTTGAGTCTTGTAGTGACTGCTCTGGCGCTGGCTATGCCCATGTGTTCATTCTTTATCAAATCAATGTACACGTTCCCTGTCATGCTTGTTTCATTCTGCCTGCTGGGCATAGGAAACACACTGATGCAGGTATCGCTCAACCCGCTTATCACCTGCATTGTAAGCGGTGAGAAACTGGCTAGTACACTTACTTTCGGACAGTTCATCAAGGCTATAGCATCATTTGTGGCTCCGCTTATAGCAAGCTGGGCATCGGTCAGATATCAGAGCTGGCTGCCGTTATGCCTCATATTCCTGGTGTTTGCCGTCATAGCCGTGTTCTTCCTAGGTGGTACCAGGATAGAGGAGGAGATACAGAAAGACAAATCCTCAAACTTTATCCGGTGCCTCAAACTGTTGGCCGACGGTTCAGTGCTGCTGTTCTTTCTGGGAATCGTGGCACACGTGGGAATCGACGTGGGAGTGAACACCTGTGCCCCCAAGATAATAATGGAACGTCTTGCGCTTCCACTTGAGAAGGCTGGAATAGCCACCAGCATCTATTTCCTGTTCCGTACGCTGGGCTGTTTCTCAGGATCATTCATACTGGCCAAGTTCCCGCTTAAGAATTTCTTTGCCGTCAGTGTTATCTGTATGGTTCTTTCCATGACGGGACTCTTTATTTGCCATTCTCTTGT
>JAFZKR010000078.1 GCA_017551845.1 Bacteroidaceae bacterium | reverse complement strand
CTGTCCGATGTACCCGGCATCCGCGACCGTATGCTCAAGGTCCAGATGGCTCTCCTGCTATGCCGTGAGACAAAGGAGATTGACCGCCGCATGCGCGAGGAGATTATCCCCACCATGCTGCGCAATCCCAAATTAGGCGACCTTATGCGGGAGGAACTGGAACGTGATGACGTCAGCCCCGACTGGAACGAGTGGATAGAGAAACCTGAAATCAAGGACAAGCTCATGCAGATGTCCGAACTTCAACTGGAGGGTGCTGATGTCTATATGAGCACCTTCTCGGGACTCAAGAGCTACCCCTTCTTCCGCAGCATACACAACTGGTTCAGGGTTTTCAGTCTTAATCAGCCCGATGTGAGACGAAGTCTCGGCGATACCTTCCTGAACTCCACCATAGGCCGCTCCATGCTCACCACGGGAGTGTTCTGCAACTCTGACAAATACTCGTTCGCCCTCACATTCTCCCAGATTCCGGAGGCTCAGCGGGATATGATCATGGGGCAGATGGACGGTCAGTTCGAGGAGGAGTTGCGGGAGATGCAGAGCGGCAACTTATCCCCCGATGTCATGGAGAACTTCACAGCCCGGCAGTATGCCCAGGACCTCTACAGGTTCTTCAACCTGTTCTCCCGCAGGCACGAGTTCCGCAACCCCTTTGACGGCAATCTTAACATGCTTACGGATAATCCGTTATCTATACTTCTTGAAAGTAATGATTCACAACAGGAAGTGGCCTCTTGGCTCATGCGCAAGGGCTATTACGATGAGGCCGTCACCGCCTTCCGGCTTATGGAGAAGCATATACACCCCTATTCCGCCGACTACCGTTTCTATCAGCAGATGGGATACGCCCTTCAGCGTGAACACCGGTACGTGGAGGCGCTCGAAGCCTATAGCCGGGCGGATATCCTTCAGCCCGACAACGCATGGACAATGCGCCACACTGCCCAGTGCCACCGCATGACGTCACACCCCGGGGAGGCGTTGGAACTGCTCCTGCAGGCGGAAAAGCAGGATGCCGACAACATGTCGCTGCAGATTCAGATAGGTGACTGCCTCGTTGACCTGAAACGCTATGATGAGGCCCTGACACGGTTCTTCAAGGTGGATTACCTGAAGCCCGGATACGTGAAGGCCTGGCGGGCCATCGGCTGGTGTGCATTCCTTGCCGGCCGCACGGACCGTTCCATGGAATATTATGACAAGATACTTGCCGGCTCACCAAGCGGCGAGGACTGCCTGAACGCCGCCCACGTATGTCTCACTGACGGCAATGTGCAACGTGCCGTGGCCCTCTACAGCCAAAGCGCACGTATGCTGGGACGCGAGCGTTTCGAGTCAGAGTTCGACGCGGACCGCCCCATACTTATGGAGAAAGGTATAAGGGAGGAGGATTTCCCGCTGCTGCTGGACCTTATTCCCTGATGCGACATCCTTATTCCACATTTTTTTTCATACCGAATTAACTTTTGACTATTTTTGTAATCTAAAGAGAGAACCATATTTCAGGATTCAACCTAAAAAACCAATTATAATCACAGAAATGAAAGCCAACAGACTTTTCGGCAGCGTATTGCTCATATCAGCATGCGCTTTGGTTCTGTCCACACAGAACAGCTTTGCTGCGAAGAAGGCCAAGGAGGGCCCTGTAAAAGCTTCACAGCGTTTTGTCCATAACTACGGCGGCAGGGGTAACCCCTATCTTCCGCTTTGGGAGCATGTGCCCGACGGAGAGCCCAAGGTGTTCGAGGATCCTGATCGTCCCGGACATTACCGTGCATATATCATCGGCTCGCACGATGTAAGCGCCAACCGTTACTGCGGACCTGATATCCGTGTATGGTCGGCCCCCATCGAGGACCTTAACGAATGGCGTGATGACGGCCCTATTTTCACTTATCAGGCTGCCAACGGACGTTGGGACGTGATGTACGCCCCTGACCTGGTTGAGGTGATCGAGAAGGATGACAAAGGCAAGGAAAAGAAGGTCTATTATCTCTATCCCCACAGCCGTGGTCCGCGTCGTGAGGCTATGGTGTGCAAGGGCGACCGTCCCGACGGCCCCTTCACTCCGCTGAACCTTGACGAGAACGGTGCTGCCATACAGGGAAGCTGCATAGGTTTCGACCCGTCGGTTTTCATTGAGAAAATAACCGACAAGAACGACCCGGACTATGCCATAGGTTTCCGTGCTTACGGATACTGGGGGTTCCAGCACTCTACAGGCGCACAGCTTGACCAGAGTACCATGTACTCCGTCCGTCCCGGTACCGAACGCGTTGACCCGCTGTTGCCTGCAAGCTCCAGCTACGGCCGTGTACGTGACCGTGAGGGCACTGTATATACCGCTCTTGCCGAGGGACAGGATCCTGGTCAGTTCAATTTCTTCGAGGCGTCATCCATCCGTCAGGTAGGTAACAAGTACGTTATGATATTCTCAGGTTACTCAGGTCCTGACTACGGACTGGGCTCAACCAACTCGGCCCTGCGTTACTGCTATGCCGACACTCCTCTTGGTCCGTGGAAAAGCGGCGGCGTGGCTGTCGATTCACGTGGCGTTACTTTGAACGAGGACGGCACCAGGCTCATGACCAGCAACTTTGCCCATAACACCCACGGCAGCCTCCAGCAGATTGGCGACCAGTGGTACATATTCTACCATCGTCCTCCCAGAGGCAACGGCAACGCACGCCAGTCAATGGTGGCTCCCGTCAAGATTGAATGGGATGAGAAGCCTGTCTCCGAAGGCGGTAAGGTGGTTCTGCACGGATATGATCCGTACGCTCCCGATGAGATATGGGAGGCCAAGGCATCGAACGGCGACTGCTACAGCGGCGCTGAGGTGACATCGGAGGGATTCAACATCTACGGTCTGCCCCCGTACGCATACTATTCAGCCGGTTATGCCTGCGTATTCACGAACAAGGAGGGACGCCAGAACCGTAATTCACTGCAGGATAACTGGGACATCTGGAACAACGAGCAGGTTTGCAATGTCGATGCCGGTGACATCATAGGTTACAAATACTTCGGCCTGGGCGGTCTCAAAAAGGACAGCAAGGGTGTGAAGGCATTCGACGGCACCACCTCAAAGATGCACTCCTCATTCAACGTATGGTTCAAGAGGACTGCCGGTGAGGGCGGCATAAACATCAAGGTTATGATGGACGGCCCGTGGGCAAACGATATATGGCACGGCAAGGAGATAGGCAAGATAAAGATTCCTGCCAACTCACCCAATGACAAGGTGGAGAAGTACACCGTCGATGTATCGGAGTTCGTCGATGACGTGGAGGGCAAGCATGCCATCTATCTGGTATTCGATGCCGCTGTTGACGGCGCCATAGGTCAGTTCTACGGATGCGGATTCAGCACGACAGTGCAGTCCCTCAAGCGTCCCGTTCCTCCCTATCTGACAGTCAAGATAGGCGGAAAGGAAATTGAGCTCCCCGCAGAACCTGTTCACTCCAATGACAATAACGGTTATGTGGACAACAGCCACTACGAGATGGACTACAAGCTGGAGCCCGGCCAGAAATCAAAGATTTCAGTAGAGTGCCTCTGGTCAACCATGCAGTTCTGGATTGATCAAATCAAAGGCGATGAAGGCACAGCTCTCATCACCGCCGAGTACCTCTACCCCGGCACCACCAGCAAACAGACCAAGTATTACAAGATTAATATTTCAAGGTAATTTAAACCTTCATCAAAAAGAGGCGGCCAAACGGTCGCCTCTTTTTTTGTCAAAAAACTGGGCTTGTATTTGTTGTTTCCAAAAAAAATTGCCACCTTTGCACCGCTCTAACGGAGAGAAATCCGTGACGGGTATGGAAGGATGGCAGAGTGGTCGAATGCGGCGGTCTTGAAAACCGTTGACCTTCACGGGTCCGGGGGTTCGAATCCCTCTTCTTCCGCAAAATCGGGTTGCAAATGCAACTCGATTTTACTTTACTCCGTATACACGCTCACTACGTTCGCTATGGCACGGGTCCTCAGTACATTATTGAATTTTTATCTATCTTTGCATTATCACATTACATATTTTAAAAATGGACAAGAGTAAGGTAGTGGACTTTTTTAAGCATAGGATTCTGGAGAGATTTGCCCTCGGGGCCGATGCGGCATCGCAGGAAGAGGTAAACTCAAACGTACACAAAGGCATAATGATACGGGGCACAAACCTGTGGGTGCTGATTTTCGCCATATTCATTGCATCGCTTGGTCTGAACACTAACTCCACAGCCGTAATAATAGGCGCCATGCTTATTTCTCCCCTGATGGGACCTATCATAGGCATGGGATATTCCATGGGCGTATATGATATGGGGCTGCTTAAGGAGTCGATACGTAACTTCCTTATAATGTTCGTGGTAAGCCTCATTACATCGGCCATATTCTTTACACTTCCGCTCATCAGCTCCACTCAGAGCGAACTACTTGCCAGGACACAACCCACCACATACGATATTCTCATTGCACTGTTCGGCGGATTGGCCGGTATGGTTGCCCAGACCCGTAAGGACCGCACCGGAACTGTAATCCCGGGTGTGGCAATAGCGACAGCTCTCATGCCCCCGCTCTGCACCGTAGGATACGGACTGGCTACCCTTCAGTTCCGCTTTATGCTGGGAGCCTTGTACCTGTTCACAATCAACACCATTTTCATTGCCCTCGCTTCATTCATTGTGACCAGAGTCATGAAATTCCAGATGATAGGCGAGTTGGAACCGGTGAAGCTCAAAAAACTCAAAAGAGTGATGGTGCTGATTATAGTTCTGGTAACATTCCCAAGTATCATTATTGCCATTTCGATAATACAGAGGTCGTCGTTCGAAGCCAACTGCAAACATTTCGTAAACGAGGCCTTCAATTACGACAATACTTTCGTGATGGAATCATCACAACAGTATAATCCGGGCCGGCGCAAACAGTCGGTTATTGAAGTGCGTCTGTTCGGTGAGCCGCTCTCCGACAATGTAATCAATAACATAAGGGCACAGATGTCAAGCGTGTATCACCTGCCAAAGGTGGATCTTGTGGTGCGTCAGTCCAACCAGGAGGACGGGGGCATAGCGATATCGGCCCTTCAGAGCAACTACACTGAGATGCTGAACGAGAAGAACCGGCAGATTTCACGTCTGCAGGAGCAGCTCTCGTCCATACGCATGGCCGACACCCTCGCCGTGAGCGGAATGACACGCGAACTGGGGATATTCGTTCCGGACCTTGATGATATGTCGCTCTCGCGTCACATATCATACGACACTGACGGTCTCCCCACCGACACCGTATATATCTGCATACTCTCGTTCCGGGAAGGCAGCGAACCTGATATCGACCTGATAAGGCACTGGCTTACCAACCGTACCGGCACATCGAATATCAGGATTCTGGCAGAATGATTTATTCCGATGAACAAAAATGATCTATCCCGACAGCTTTGAACATAAGACAGGTTTTGATGAGATAAGGCAGATGATAGCCGACCGCTGCATCTGTCCGCTCGGAGTGCATCTTGTGGAAGAGATGCAGTTCCAGACCGATTTCAACGCCGTCAACAAGGCCTTGGACCAGACTATGGAGTTCGTGGCTATAATTACAGGCGGCAAATCATTCCCTGACCAGAATTACCATGACCTTACCGAGGCTCTTGCAAGAATAAAGGTAATTGGCACCTGGCTTGACGAGACCGAGCTGCTGGGACTCTGGAGGTCACTCGAGACTATAAGCCGAATAGTGGAGTTCCTGAACCGTGAGGAGAACGAAGGACTCTACCCCAACCTGACGGAGCTTGCCGGCAATGTAGCGCTCTTCCCTACCATCATACAGGGAATAAGCCGAATACTGACCAAATTCGGGAAGCTCAAGGACAATGCATCGCCTGAGCTCTACCGCATACGCATGGATCTGGCTAACACCTCTTTCGGCATATCGCGTATCCTGAACAGCATACTCAAGCAGGCTCAAGCCGACGGACTGGTGGACAAGGATGCCGCTCCCGCCATGCGTGACGGCCGTCTGGTGCTGCCTGTAGCTCCCGCTCTCAAGCGCAAGATAAAGGGTATAGTCCATGATGAGTCAGCATCGGGCAAGACGGTATTCATTGAGCCGGAGGAGGTGGTTGAGGCCAATAACCGCATCCGTGCCCTCGAAGCCGATGAGAAACGTGAAGTGATACGCATCCTGACCGCTTTCACTGATTCCGTCCGTCCTGAGATACCGTCCATATTGGAATCCTACACCTTCATGGCGCAGATTGATTTCATACGCGCCAAGGCCCGTCTGACCGTTGATTTCGATGCCTGCAAGCCTGTATTGGAACGAAAGACAGTGATTGACTGGGTACAGGCTGTCCATCCGCTGCTCAAGCAGTCATTGGCCCGTCACGGAGGGAGTGCCATTCCGCTTGACATTGAACTGGATTCCAAAAACAGCATACTGTTGATTTCCGGTCCCAACGCAGGCGGCAAGTCCGTATGCCTAAAGACCGTGGGACTGCTGCAGTACATGCTTCAGTGCGGTATTCCGGTCCCCATGCGTCCTAACAGCCATACCGGCATATTCAAGAGCATCTTCATTGACATAGGCGATGAGCAGAGCATAGACGATGACCTGTCCACATATTCCAGTCATCTGCTCAACATGAAGAATATGATGAAACATGCCGACAACCGCAGCCTCATACTGATAGATGAGTTCGGCAGCGGTACTGAGCCGGGCATAGGAGGAGCTATAGCCGAAGCGGTACTGATGCGTTTCAACAGGAACCATGTGTTCGGTGTCATAACCACCCACTACCAGAACCTTAAGCACTATGCAGACAGCAACGAGGGCATCCGCAACGGAGCCATGCTTTACGACCGGCACCTGATGCAGCCGCTTTACATTCTGCAGACAGGCAATCCCGGCAGCTCGTTCGCTGTGGAGATAGCCCGTAAGATAGGCCTGCCCGAGGATGTGATAGAGGATGCCTCGCAGATTGTGGGACGCGACTATATCAATGCCGACAAATATCTTCAGGATATAGTGCGTGACAAACGTTACTGGGAGAACAAGCGCCAGAACGTCCACCAGCTTGAGAAACAGCTTGACCAGCAGATTGAGCAACACCGCAACGAACTGGAATCCCTCCAGAAGGAGCGTAAGTCGATAATACGTGAGGCCCGTGAGAAGGCAGACCAGCTCATCAGCGATTCGAACGCTATGATTGAGAACACCATACGCACCATCAAGGAATCGCAGGCCGATAAGGAACTGACACGCATGGCCCGTCAGGAGCTGACTGATTTCAGGGATACGCTCGACAACATCCAGTCCGACAGCGAGGAGGAGCTGAAGATACAGCGCAAAATGGAACGCATACGCCAAAGTCAGGAACGCCGGGCCCAACGCAAACGGGAAAAATCCGCTCACCCCGCTCAGTCCGCCGGGAACAGCGAAGCTGATTCTCCATTCCCGACTCATAATTCCGGATTGACAGACTCTACTGCCAAACTCACATTCCATATAGGCGATACTGTGCGTCTCTCCGGCCAGACCCAAGTGGGTGAGGTGATTTCAGTCAACAGGAACGACATTACGGTTGCCTTCGGTCAGATAACCAGCACGGTGAAGGCAAGCCGTCTGGAGCATGCTCAACCTGTCAGGAAGCAGGACATCCGGAATGCCACATATGTGAGCAGACAGACGCGTGAAGATATTAACAACCGCAAACTGGCCTTCAAGCCTGACATAGACGTGCGAGGCATGAGGGGCGACGAGGCCATCCAGACAGTCATGCACTTCATTGATGACGCCACCCTGATAGGCATGAGCCGCGTGCGCATACTGCACGGCACCGGCAACGGGATACTCCGCAACCTGATACGTCAGTATCTCCACACCGTTCCCGCCGTCATGAACTATCACGACGAACACATCCAGTTCGGCGGCCACGGCATCACAGTAGTAGATTTAGCCTAAAATGATACAAAAGGGGACAGACCCCTTTTGTACTATTTTTGAAAAATATGAAAAAAATTGGTCCACACGTATCAGCATCAGGAGGCGTTTTTAACGCTCCCGTCAATGCCATGGCAGTAGGCGCATCAGCCTTTGCCCTGTTCACAAAGAACCAGCGCCAATGGTTCAGTTCGCCATTACAACAAACTGAAATAGAAAAATTCAAGGCTGAAGTTGCAAAGTCAGGGATAGAGACCAGGTATATACTCCCTCATGACAGTTACCTCATCAATCTGGGGAGTCCCGATGCCGAAGGACTGGAAAAATCCCGTCAGTCTTTTCTCGAGGAGATGCAGCGTTGCGAACAGCTTGGACTTACAATGCTCAACTTCCATCCCGGAAGTCATCTCAAGCATATAACCGTAGAGGAGTGTCTTGACAGGGTGGCCGAAAGCATCAACATGACGCTTTCCAGAACTACGGGCGTAACAGCCGTGATTGAGAACACCGCAGGCCAGGGCTCAAACATCGGATTCGCATTCTGGCATCTCAGACGAATCATAGAAGGTGTAGAAGACAAAAGCCGGGTAGGAATATGTATTGATACCTGCCACACCTACACCGCAGGTTATGACCTCAGGAACAGCTACGAAAAGGTATGGCAGGAATTCGATGAAGAGGTGGGCATGCAGTGGCTCAAAGCCATTCATCTGAACGACAGCAAGAAAGAACTTGGTTCAAGGGTTGACCGGCACGACTCCATAGGCAAGGGATTCCTGGGAATGGAATTCTTCGGCAAGATAATGAAAGACCCTGCCCTGGACAATATCCCCCTGATTCTGGAAACACCCGACGAAACACTCTGGCCTCAGGAAATCAAACTCCTGCACGACCTCGAAATGTAAAATCACATTTTCTCATCATCAAGCTGCTTTATATACTCCAGAGGACTGACCCCGTAGTACTGCTTGAAAGTGGTGGAGAAATATGTCTGTGAAGAGAATCCCACGGAATAGGCAATCTGAGTGACGTTCACCTTCTTCTCCTTGAGCAGCTTGAGGGCCTGCTGCATCCTGATGTTCTGCACGAAACGTGTAGCCGAGTAACCTGTTAGACGCTTGAGCTGACGGTGCAGATGCGTACGGCTGATGCCTATCTCCTCAACCATCTGCTCCACATCGAATTCACTGTTAGATATATTGCGGTTCACCACCTCCATGACCCGTTTCATGAAGAGCTCATCACTTGACATGAACTCCACGGCCTCCACCTTGTCCTTCTGTTCCTGCTTGCCCGAATATTTTCCCTTGATGATAAGGCGGTTGTTGAGCAGATTGGTGATAATGGTCTTGAGTTCACGCATGTAGAACGGTTTGGGAAGATAGTAGTCGGCACCTGTCTCCATACCCAACATCCTGTCCTGCAGTTTATTTTTACCTGATAGCAGGATAACAGGTATATGACTCACAAGAGAATTGCCCTTGAGAGTCTTGACCAGCTGAATGCCGTCCATCTCAGGCATGACCACATCGGATACAATTATGTCAGGTTTCTGTGAGATGGCTATCTTGAGAGCCTCCTGTCCGTTGTGGCAAGTTAATATCCTGTACTGGTTTTTCAGACTGTCAGTGATGTAGTTCAGCATGGTATCATCATCGTCGGCCACAAGCACCTTGACGGAACCGTTTGAGGGGTGTCTGGAAACAGTTTCCTGTTCATCCCGTACAGTGCGTTCTTGTTCCAGACGGGTGCGCTTGACCTCCTCCCCGCTCACAATCTCCTCGGCCTTGAGATGACTGTTCCCGAGAGGCAGACGGAACGAGAAGACGCTGCCCTTTACACCGTCATCCCTGTTCTCAGCCTTGATGTCACCGTGGTGCATTTTGACAAGAATACTGCTGTAGTTAAGACCTATGCCCATTCCGGTTGTAGCCGATGTCTTCTCATTACGTCCACGGTAGAAACGGTCAAACAGATGCTGTGTGTCAACAGCATCAAGGCCTATGCCGGTATCCGTGACCGCTATCCTGACATAGTTGTGCAGAGGTCCGCTCTCACTGTCATCAGTCCCGACATCCATGCTGACATCGATTGTACCGTCATCAGGAGTGTATTTGAACGCATTGGACAGCAGGTTCATCATCACCTTGTCTATACTGTCGCGGTCAATCCAGGCATTGAGTTCAGGCATGCTGTGCCGGAAAGTGTAGGTGATGCCACG
>JAFZKR010000077.1 GCA_017551845.1 Bacteroidaceae bacterium | reverse complement strand
TGATGGGCCTCAAAGAGCGGCTCCACATAATCCCACATAACGGTAGTCTCAACAATAGGCTTAAGATCAGCACCCACCGTGATTGTGCGCCAAGGTGTAGAACCCGGCAGACGCAATGCAGGGCAAACGGTACCAATGCCGGTATTCTCATCGGGCAGGGGGAACTCAATCTTATAGGTATTATCCTTGCAGTCACCTAAGCGTGAACCGCAGTAGCTGCTGCTTACGCCGGTCTCGCTGAGCAGAACCCAACCGTTACTGCCCACATGGAACAGGCCCGGGAATGTATATCCGTGACCATACTGTGAGCGCACGTTCATAGGCCCGTCATTTGAGTAACCCTCTTCATAGCTGGGCTTGCTGCGCTGCCACCCAATCATGGCGTCACTCTGCGGAGTAAGGAAAGTGGTGGTACCATCGGGGAAACGGAAACCGGTATTCTCAAACAGCACGCGGGTGCTTGCACGCTGGCGGGGTTTTGGAATGTTATAGCGTATTGCAATATCATTATTGCTTATGCGGAACTCAAACTCAATCTCCTGGCGGGCCTGATTTGCAAGAGTAAACACGCACTGAACATAATCATGACTGACCTTGGCCTGCTTGATGGTTGCAAGCTCATACTCAGTCTTTGCGGTTATAGTCTTTACAGAACTTATTGTAAGATTCTTGGTAAAATCGCCGTTTGCAGCCTCACGTCCCTGGGGCAGGCCCTCAAGAGTGGGTTTGGAACCCATATCAAGCATAATGCCTATAGGCGAATCCTCAAGCATCACCTTTCCGTTATACAAAACGGAATAAGAAGGATTCTCCACTCCTTCTATATCGAATTTAACCACAAGTTTGCCATCTGGACTGCTAACATCCTTAAGCACATTCTGTGAATTCACCGGGATCATGGCCATAAAACCCAGCATCAGAGTAATCAAAAAATTTTTTTGCATATTCATATTATTTGGTTATAATCGTTTACAGCAAATTTAATTATAAAAGCCTGAAACAAAGTCTCATTGTCATTTGTGGATATACCGGATACTTATTCAAATACTCAGCAAAATCTTTCACATCACCTCCTAATGAACCGTCAATCACCTCACTAAGTGAACCTACAAACCTGTTCTGACAAAAAACTTCAGTATTACGGAAAAACATGGCGCCGACCTCTATCTGCAGACCTAAGAAACGATTCGGTATACATCGGCCTAAGCCCATCCCTGCATAGTATTTAAGAGGATCTATTCTCAAACTGGAGGTTAACAAGCCACGTCCGGATTGATCTTCAAGCAAATAATAATATTCGTCATCTATCTTTACCGACATGTCATAGTCCTCACCTGTTTTCTCACGTAGTTCTAAAAGAGAAGCCCAGTCACCCTCGGTCGTATTACCTTCAACCTTGAGTAAATCTTCTCTTTCATGGGACTGGGAATAATATATGCCTCCGGCAAAATAAAACTTACCTCCGGCAAAAGGATACCAGTTCAGCATGAGTTTATAATTATTCTGTCCCAAACGGACTCCTGCATTAACTAAGCTCTCATCGTTAAATCTGTTGCTGAATCTATAATTCTCACCAGCCGCTGCACTTTCCAGTTCATATTTCTCCTGGGCTTCCTTCAGGAATGAAGTGTTGAGGGATATATCTGTCCTGAAAAAGTCTATATCCGGAGCCCTGTTATAACCACCCTTGATTACCAAATGGTGACTAATAGGTACTGCAGCCTCAATCCCTATTCCATGTAGCCCAGCCTCCACATCTATAGACAGATGGCGGAACACCTCCATATTGTATTGTGCATGAAGAGTAATTGAAAATAGAAATAAAATAAACAGAAAAAACAGCCTTCTCATTCCGACATCAGTCAATCAGGTTACAATCAAGTAGTGAATTCTCATTTTTAGAATCAGTTATCTCAAAATTCACTTTAATCTAATTGCAAAAATAAGTCAATATAATTCATCACAAAAATATTTCCCGAAATAAATGATTAAATTCGCATCCAAATCGGCCCCGTAGCTCAGTTGAATAGAGCGTCAGATTCCGGTTCTGCAGGTCTTGGGTTTGAGTCCCAACGGGGTCACATATAAGAAACGGAGAGATATCTACCTTTCTCTCCGTTTTTTACTCTGATTTTCTGGTATTTGTCCATTTCATTCCATCCAATCATTACAGCTTGCTGATATTATCATCAATCCACTTCCATTTTTTATTAAAACCCTCTTTCATGGTATCTACTGATTTCTGGAAAGTCATGTTGATATCACCATTTTCATCACCGTTGCTGTTCTGGATTTTACCCCATACCTTATAATTCCATTCTTCCGAAACACGTATGCTATCAGCCATCTTGTCAATATAGTCAGGTAGTCCGGCGAACTTCTCCTTAAGCAGATTCCAACGTTCGACAAGACGTTTCTTGAAATCAGGATCCTTAAGCAAACTAGAATAGTAGAATTTACTCTGGTTCTGTTGCCCCCACCAGCCGCCCCACTGGTTGACTTTCGAACTGATACTTAGAGCTTCCCACTGATTTGCGCGGCTCGGCATGAAAGTATGATAGTCAAAATCCCATACAGGTCCGAAACAAAGCCTGCCATCACGGTCAATATAAAGAAAACAGCTGTGAGGACCGTTTTTCGGCCAGGTATTATAGAAATCATGATTTCCGGCCAATTCATTTACCAAGGCATAATCAATGGCTTTGTCAACATCAATATACCTTTCATAAGCGTGTTGCTTGACACTGTCCTCATTGTCCAGCACCTTCTCCATACTTTCTATAAAATTCTTGAAATACTTGTAAGCAGGATGAGAAGAAGATATGGTGTCAATGTCCGGATCCTTCAGTATATAGGGAAGATTATATGTCTTACTCCAGAAACCCAGTTCCTTCTTGTCGCTGTAGTATTCGTAATATGACTCCATTTCAGCAAAGAAACCTCCTAATTCGGGATTTTCAAGGTCAGGCTCATCAATATTGATTCGATTTTTGTTTATCTTGGCTTGCTCACACAGATAATAATTACCCATATGCTTCCCATTCATAACCAACTCCACATACTGCCCACGTATGGTGTAAGGAAGATCTGTCTGCTTAGATAGCCAGAATGCGGCATCGTTACGGAGCAGAGTACGATCCTTGTAATTGGCCAGAAGTATCCATCGCTTGTGTTCAGGCATACCCAGAATCTCTGCTTTCTCATCAAGCTTTAAGGCATATGGCTTCTTATTGAAAGACCATGTGTTGTTACCTCGACCACGCATACTCAGTGTACCTTCATAATTGGGCGTTCCGTCAGGATAGACTATCTTCATGAAAGCACCATCCGTCCAGACTGTCTTGCTGGTTATTGCCTTTCCGTCAGGAGTGTTAATTGTCACTACCGGCAGATTCGTATTGAAAAAAACTATTTTCACAATATACTCCTTGTGGAGGCCATAACTCCACAGCGTCGCCTTTATAGGTTCATTCAGATTGAAATGATAATATTTCGCATTGAAGTATGAACTGTTTCCCACGGTGATGCTGTCACCTCCTGTAAAGTTGAATCTGAGTTTCACGTCACTGAAATCAGTTAAAGGCATCTCAACATAATAGGTCATGTTCTCGGCATCATACTTCATGTCGTAGTCAGAGCCTATCTTGATATTATTCATCTTGAACGTGATTTTCCTTATTTCTACCGGACTGGACAGAATGGTTGTATCCGGGCATGTAACCGCTACTTTAACGGTCGCTTTACTCAAACGTGCAAGTGTAACCTTAAGAAGCCATGTACTATCAGCAAGCATCTCGCCGCCCTCAACTATGCATTTTTCATCAGAATTGCCCAATGTGTCGGTAAGTTGTATACTGACCGAATCCTGAAGCAATAGGTCCCATGGCATTGTTCGCAGGATAACATTGGCCACACTATCCTTTTCGTAGGCAGACACAAGACCTGACAGAATCTCAACCGAGCGCATCACTGGCACATAATGCCTGATGATATCCAAAACTATCGGTTTGGAAAAAAGAGTTGTATCCTTCATGCTCAAAGCCATTCGTATCATATCCCCACTCTCAATGCTATCCGATGACAAGACTTGCACAGTCCAAGTACTGTCCTTCATCATGTGATATCCCCAAACCGACACGAAAGGATAACAGAATCCGGCAGTATCAATGAATTCCACGGAAACACTGTCCATAACAGCAAGATTCCACGGAATGGTACTAAAATGAATATTAAGAGTATCACCTTCCGAAAAACGCAATGTATCTGGCATAAGAAACTCCAGAGCGGCATTAAAAACATCAATCTTGACGGTGTCATTGCTCTCTTCAATCGGATTTTCCTGGTCAGGGATATCTATCTCCCTGTTTTCATCAGCACAGGAAAACAAAATTACAACAGTGGTGATGAAAAACAGGGTTGATAACCGGAACCTCGCAATTATACTGGATTTCATTCTTCTAACATGTTTTTGTTGTGTTTGCAAAGATAGTGTAAAATGTAATAAAAAAGCGTTTAGGTTCAACAGCTCGTCCCTAACTTGTAAACTTCTCTTCATTTTAAAAAAACATCAGTGATTTCACTTTAAAAAGCAACTGTTTTTTTGTATTTTTGAACCGAGTTTTAAAGATTTGTTTTTACGGTTATAAAGATGCAGACCATTGTTCAGCTCCTGAAAATGTTAGGCTGCCTCGGAATGTTCCTCTACGGAATGTCGCTCATGAGCGCAGGACTACAAAAATTCGCAGGCCAATCCCTAAGGTCGTTCATTTCGAGAATGACATCCAGTATTCCCAGATGTTTATTTACAGGTTTCGTAGTTACAGTATTAGTCCAGTCGTCGACAGCCACCACGCTTATGTTGGTGAGTTTCGTCAATGCAGGACTGATGTCACTCTACAACGCCATCGGTGTTATCATGGGCGCCAATGTCGGCACCACCGTTACAGCATGGCTATTCGCAGTATCTTTCGATGGCGCGTTCAGTCTCGGAGCTATAGCTGTTCCCATGATGTTCCTGGCTTTCATTTTCTTTACACGCAAACGTGAAAAACTAAAAAGTCTTGGCGAATTTCTAATGGGATTCGCCTTGTTGTTCCTTGGTCTTTCCATGCTTAAGGATACCTCCTTCCCATTGCTTTCAAGTGATGGCGTCAGGAATCTGCTTACACCGCTTACCGGTTTTGGTTACTTCTCAGTTCTTATCTTCATTGTGATAGGTGCCATCATGACCCTAATGCTCCAGTCTTCCGCAGCCACGACAAGCATCACCATGCTGTTACTTGCTGTAGGTGCCCTTCCTTTCAATCTAGCTGTCGCCATGGTACTCGGTGAGAACATTGGAACCACCATAACTTCCAATCTAGCTGCCACAGTAGCCAATGAATCGGCCAAACGCACCGCTCGAGCTCATCTACTTTTCAATCTCGTCGGTTCTGTCATCGTGATTGCCCTCTTCAACCCCTACATAAAACTGAACGGTATAATTGTCGAGTCTTTCGGATTTCCGAATCCATGCCTAGCCGATTTCAGTCTTCTGGGTTCCCAGGATCCAGCCGATGCAACATTGAAAGCCCAGCTTGAAGGCAGTCTCCCTTACGCGGTTGCTATTGTACACACTCTTTTCAATATCATAACTACACTTTTATTGGTATGGTTCATTCCCATTATAGAAAAGGTTGTTATTAAAATGGTTCCCTCCAAGGAAGAAGAGAAGGAACAGCATAGGCTTCTCTACATATCCGGCGGACTGCTCCATACCGCAGAACTCTCCCTTGATCAGGCTGACCGTGAAATTGAGCATTTCGCTCAAATCTGCTACAAGGGTTTCGACTACGCAAGACAGGCCATTAATGAAACTGACAAAGAGAAACTTGAAACTCTGAAAGGAAAACTGGTCAAATACGAGGAAATTACTGACCGTGTGGAATATGAAATAGCCGATTATCTCAACAAGGTATGCCGCGACGAGATATCCGATGAGGCAAATATCCGCGTAAAATCCATGCTCAAGATTGTAAGTGAGATGGAGAGCCTCGGTGATTCAGGTGAGGCTATTGCACGGCTTCTTGCACGTAAAGAGAATAATAACAAGACCTTTGACAAAACCATGCTATCCAATATCAACCACATGCTGGATCTTGTTGACAATGCCTATAAAGTCATGATAGAGAATGTAAAGAAACCTCATGTGGACAGTATTACGAATGCGCAGCAGGCCGAACAAGCAATCAACGAATTACGCAACGAGTTGCGTGAGAAACATGTTGCCGACAGCGAAAAGACTGATTATGATTACATCTGCGGAGTCTACTATCTGGATCTGGTGTGCGAACTTGAACGCATAGGTGATTTCATGATCAACATTTCCGAAGCACGTCTCTCAAGGCCAAAACATGCCACTGCATAATCACAGTGAAATAGGAAACGTTAACTACCATTCAATAGGTGTTTTGCCATGATTCACTAGCCATTCATTGGTCTGGCTGAAGTGGTGATTGCCAAAAAAACCGTTGTATGCCGACAAAGGTGACGGATGTGCTGAGCTCAGCACCAGATGCTTGTTGCGGTCTATCATTGCACATTTCCTCTTTGCATAGCCTCCCCAAAGGATGAAAACCAACCCATCCATCTTGTTGTTCAATTCACGTATCACAGCATCTGTGAATGTCTCCCATCCTTTTCCCTGATGAGATCCAGCCTGTCCTGCCCTCACCGTCAAAGTTGCGTTGAGCAAAAGGACACCTTGTTTTGCCCACCGGGTAAGATCTCCGGACACAGGAACAGGTTTTCCCAAATCATCGCAGATCTCCTTGAATATATTACGCAGTGAAGGTGGAAATGCCACGCCTTCATTAACAGAGAAACAAAGTCCGTGAGCCTGTCCCGGTTCATGGTACGGATCCTGCCCTATTATCACCACCTTAACCTTATCAAAAGGACACAAGTCAAAAGCATTGAATATCAATCGTCCAGGAGGATAGACCGGGCCACAGGCATACTCCCTCCTGACATAATCTGTCAACTCCTTAAAGTAAGGCTTGTCAAACTCTGTCTGTAGATGCTCTTTCCAACTGCTATCTATCCTGACCTCCATTCTATTTAAAAAACAAATTAACAAGTTCTCAATTAAATAAGCATTATTCCCGCTTTAGCACATTCAGCACGCATATCCTCTGGCCAAATACTGGCTTGTATTTCTCCTATATGTGCTTTCTGAAGAAAGAGCATGCATAGACGCGACTGGCCAATTCCTCCACCTATACTGAGAGGCAATTCCCCTGCCAAAAGTTTTTTATGGAAATATAGCTCCCTACGCTGCTGCTGTCCGCAAAGGTCGAGCTGTCGGAGCATTGAATCCCGATCAACCCGTATTCCCATTGAAGAGAGTTCCATAGCACGCTGAAGTATTGGGTTCCAAACTAACAGGTCACCGTTCAGACCTATATAGCCATCTTCGTTAAGAGTACTCCAGTCATCATAGTCAGGAGCCCGGAGATCGTGAGGTTGGCCATCGGTAAGAGGGCTACCTATGCCCATTATGAAGACAGTTCCGTGTTCACGCGTTATGACATCCTCACGTTCCTTTGGGGTCTTGTCAGGATAAAGTTGCCTCAACTCCTCTGCATGAATGAAAAACACTTCGCGTGCCAAAAATGGTTCCAATTGGGGATATGTTTCATTAATCAGATATTCCGTTCTGAGCATGGCCGAATAAATCCTGCGCACAATCCGCTTCAGGAAACCGATATTGCGGTCCTCTGCAGTTATAGTGCGTTCCCAGTCCCATTGGTCAACGTATATGGAATGAAGGTTTCCCAGACTCTCATCCGCCCTGATGGCATTCATGTCAGTATAAATACCATATCCGGGTTTAACCTCATAATCAGCCAATGTGAGACGTTTCCATTTGGCAAGCGAGTGCACCACCTCCGCCGATGCATCATTCAAATCCTTTATGGGAAAAGTTACGGCACGTTCCACTCCGTTCAGGTCATCATTTATTCCCATTCCTTTGAGCACAAATAGAGGTGCCGTGACACGCCTGAGCTGAAGACCGGTCGATAGGTTTTGCTGAAAAAAATCCTTGATAAGTTTTATACCCTGCTCCGTCTGTCGCATTGACATGAGAGGTTTGTAATCCTTAGGAATAATCAGGTAACTCATAGTTTTCTTTACGTTAGTTCTTGTTGTTGTCAATCGGGCCAGTTCACGTAGCTGTTGTAGCTAGAACGCTTCTTAACCTTGAGCAAGTCAGCAAGCATACTAGAATTGGCCCTCACTGTGAAATTATATGATGTATATGGTTTCAAAACCACGCTACATGACATGTTGAAGCAGTGAAGATCGCGTGTCACACTCATAGTTGTGGTAGTAAAGTCATGATAAGTAAAATCCCAGCCCGAAGAGAAATTAACATTCCACTTGTTTGTTAATTTCATATTGCCGGACATGTTCATGCTGTGAGTGAAGCCATAAGGATAGCGCATACGCTTTACATTTATCTCTGCCTGAGTGTCCTCACGCATGGATATGCCATACGATATAGAGAAAGACCACGGAAGAGAATAGGCAAGATAACCGTCATCATCAACCTTTGAACTGTTCCCAGTCTTATCGCTCCGCGATCCTACCATTGAACGGTCAGCATTGGGTTCATCGTCCAACTCCTCCTCTCCTTCCTCTTTATGCAACAGTTTGTTCCATGATTCGCGCCATTTGTTGAGGGTGTTGTTGTTGAAAGTATATGAGAAATTCTGGCTCATTCCCTGAAAACGGCCAAATCTTCCATAGGAATATTCCGTACGGTCACCCACCACCACCTTCCCTGCATCATTGAACTCATATGCGTACGTTGCCCATGTGGCATTAAAACTGAATGTATAGTTCAGTTTGGGAAACTTAATTCTAAGTCTGGTATTAAGGTTACTCCATGGTTTGGTCTTGGCAGCAAAATTATATGACATGGATGCCCCCAGTTCATCAATCAGACTGATTTTCTTTATACCTGTAGTGTCCTTGTCGCTACGGACCTTCATCTCAAGATTATTCCCCACGCTAACTGAAAGACTACCAGATTTACCCTTTCCCGGCACTCCATACAATGAACCTGTATATGGAGAATATTCCACAGTACGAACTTCCCCGTTCTGGTCAGTATATACGTATGTGTCATAAAAACCGTATCTCGCCGCACTGAAATCAGGAGACATATTATAGCTGATACTTGGCGTGAACACATGGCGGGCCATTACGAACCTGTCACCGAAAAGTTTGCGCCACAACTCTGTCGGCTTATAGATACCATACAGTTTGGTATTGGCACTTACACTTAAACTATAGTTATATACACGATTGAAACCATACACAGTATCTTTTCTCACAGCCTGTTTCGATTCATCCCATGACTGGTTCACCTTATATGAATACCATCGAGATGTATAGTTGAACGATGGAGTAACATTTATATTCCTAAGTATCTGAAATGTAGCACTCACAGGGATAGAATGCCTCATGCCGTTCCGCCAGTCCTTGACCAGACTTTTCTGCATGAATTCACTCTCCTTGGCCGTAATACTGTTACTCAATGAGCCTGAGTATGTGAAAGATATTTTTTCGTACCACTTCTCCTGTCCAGCGGCCTTTTTCTTTTTAAAAGGATAAATCCTACTCAGATTTATGTTTAATGAAGGAAGGTTCACCGCAAGTGTTGAGTCACGCATATTCTGGGACAAGTTCATGGAACTCGATATTGAGAGCCCAATAGAGGGGAATGACCTGGAATAGCTGATACTTGAAGTACGTGTGCTCTGTGAGGTAAGTGACGGATTGTATAAACTCGTCAAATTAGACTTTTCATAACTTGTTGTGGCATAATTCACGCTTGCAGAAAAATTGCTGTTAGGATTAGCCTTTGCATCCTGGCTGTGAGTCCATCTGAACTTAAAATCTTTTGTGACAGAATAATCAGGAAGCCCCTTGTCACCAAGTTTTGTAGTCAAAGTACTTACATAAAGATTACCGGTAAACTTATACCTTAACTTGTACCTACTCTCAGCTGATGCCCCCCAAGATCCCTTCGTGAAAATCTCTCCTAATACTTTCAGGTCATAATAGTCAGACAAGGCGAAATAGTATCCACCATCCTTAAGATAGAAACCTCTTTCCATCTCATCACCATATGTAGGAACGATAATACCAGAGGCATATTCGCCCTCGGTGAAGGGAAAAAAACCAAACGGAAGAAAAAGGGGTAGCGGCACACCCATAACCTCCAAATAGGCAGGCCCGAACACTACATCTCTTCCGGGACGCACCTTAGCACGAGTTATCCTGAGATTAAAATGGGGATCATCGTGCTGGTCACAAGTAGTATATACGCCATCACTTATGTAATACTCACCCTCTGGTCCTTTTTTCGCCTCACTACTTGTCATGTAGCCTTCTCCCTGTTGGGTGATGATCTCATTTATATACCCCTTCTCCGTTTTGAAATTATAGCTTATGTGAGCCGATTCATAAGGAGTGGAACCATCCTTGAAAACAGGTGTCCCTTGCCACTCGCCAGTTGTATCCCTAATACCGTCAGCATATACAAGACTACTGTCAACCTGCATCCTGATTACGGCTGCAGTCAGTTCTATTTGCTGATAATTGACCTTGCTGTCACCAAATAAAGAGGCGTAACCTCCTCTTGTCCATATCATGGAATCATTGGATTCGTATGCCACCGGATCATCCAGAGCATCTTTTTTGGGGGGTATTGCTTGAATTGTATCGGTAACGTCAGCTAGCACCGAATCAAAAAAAACATCCCTGATATCCGTAAGAGAGTCATTGAAGATATATCGTCCAAGACTGTCAACCGGATCGTATACCGAATCCAGTAGAGCAGGACTCGACATTACGACGAAAGAACTGTCAACTGCAGACTGGCCTAAGGCACCTGCGAAAACTGGCAACAGTCCGGCAAGCACGATAGGAACAACTCTTTTGATTCTTTCAAACACGCCTCGATATCGTTTATCGTGCAAAAATAGTGCTAAATGGTCAGATTACAGTATTAAGGTAAGGTTTTTTAACCGTGATAAATACTGCATTACAAGAACTGTACGCACCATAATCTGAAACGCGACAAGGTATCTTCTCCAAATTTGGATAGGCTCGAAACAACCTCATCCACATTTTTTTCCCGTTCAGGATGTGTTTTCGAGAAAAACTTATCGGCAAAACAGATCACTTTCTCTTCCATGGAAATCGGTATCATGTCACGATGAGGAACAGGAAGCCCTCTCTCAACAATCTGTTCTAAGGATAAGCCCGTCCCAGTATGTCTCTCGGCAACAAGCGCATGACGTGGAAGCCTCTCCTTTTCAAGCAGTTCTGCCCCCAAATATCCATGACAGATATACGGATGACTTCCGAAACAGTGAATAGGTGCGGCATCTGTCATGAATATCCCGATATCATGGAGCATGGCGGCCTCTTCTATGAACACTGAATCCAAATTCAGTTCAGGATGTGCCACAGCTACCCTCAAAGCCTTATCGGCTACACAGCGACTGTGTACAATGAGCAGTTCTTTAAGAGGTGGATTGTCAGAGTAATATTTCTCTATCACTCTCATCCATTTTGAATCACCCACCCCAATCATCTTACAGGAACAATAACAAAACTGTAGCTGTAATCCCCATAATGAAGTTTATACTGTTCCAGCGGAGTTGCACCCCAACTGTTCACGCAGGCCAGTCCGTACTGCGCCTTGTCAATGTGAACAACGGTGTACGGGCGAGGAGTCAGGTCGCCGGCATGGATGCTCTGTTTCTCAGGACCACCGTCAAGATCAGCAGTTGTGTAGTTGAGTGATGACATGCTGAGCGGAGCGTCACTATAGAATTGCAGGCCTTTGCCTTCAGCATTCAGTACCTTCCACCAGCGGATATCGGTCTTGTTACCATTCTCCTGCGGACGTATGTATGGGTAATACTGGTCAGCGACTGAACTGGTGTATACGCCTAAGAACTGTGCACTGTTACGGTCAGAGTAGTTCTCTACAGGGCCACGGCCATAGTACTCAACACGGTCATACTCACGGGCCATCTGCATGGTCATACCAAACTTGAACAGATCAGGCATGCCCTGAGGACGCTGGCCACCACGCTGGCCGGTACGCTGCTGGGCCGGCTGGGCGGCACTGGCTTGGGCTGCCTCATCAGGACGGGTGATCATCTTTTGACTTACATGCATCTCACCTGTACGGGTAAGTACATATTCTATTTCAAGTGATGCATAGAGCTGCTCAATCTCATACTTAACGTTTACTTTACCAAGACCGTCTTCAACCTTGCACTCAAAAGCAGTACGTCTCAACGTAGGATTACGCCAAGCCTGCATTCTGCGCTGCAAGCTTGCACCATAGTCATTATCAGTAGGTGCACGCCAGAAATCACTCTTAAGCTGGCTGCCGTTCTGGGTTACCTGCTTGCCGTCAACATCAATGTAATCAATCCATCCTGTATTCTTGTTGAAAGTGTAAACTACGCCTGCGGCTTCAAGTTTTACGTATGCAACAGCCTCATCAATTTTCACGTTTTCACCGGCGGTTTTTACGTCAGCAAGAGTCTCAGTTGCAATAGTCGGGAATGCATAGTCTGTAACCTGGAACTGCTGGCGTGCCACAACAAAACCTTTCTTGAGCAGAGGAGCATCGGCTTTGAGCTTGAACTCAACTCCCACCAGAATCTCAGCACCTGCATTGGGCGCATTCTTTATGGCCTTTGGAATAGCGGGCACAGTGACTTTGACCTTTTTCTGTGCGGCTACCTTTGGCAGTTTGAATTCGGCACGCGACCCCTGAACCTCCTGGCCGTTTACAAGCACAAAGGTTTCCATGCTGTACTCAGAGAGATCCTTATAGAAATTCTCATTATAAACCTCAAGAATACCCTTGTTTATATCAATCGGAGTAACCCAGATATTCTGGTAGAAATACTGCACCTCATATGCGTGCGGGTTCCAACGGCGGTCAGGTGCAATCAGACCGTTGCAGTTGAAGTTCTGGTCCGATACCGGATAACGGCCGTCATCACCACCGTACATGAAAATATCGTTTCCAGCGGCGTTTTTGCCATACACAGCCTGATCCACAAAGTCCCAGATGAATCCGCCCTGGACAGAGCGGTTGGCGCGGATAACATCCCAGTACTCCTTGAATCCTCCCTCAGAGTTACCCATTGCATGAGCATACTCGCACTCGATCATCGGGCGCGGGTCGTTGCCGCGTTCATGTCGTTCCATTGCGCCATAATCGGCATACATGGGGCAGTAAATATCACAATGGTCAGGTGAGCCGGTCGCTCCCTCATACTGAACGGGGCGGGTCTTGTCATACTCCTTGATCCATTTGTAACAGGTCACAAAGTTCTGACCGTCACCATCCTCATTACCCATTGACCATACAATGATAGACGGGTGGTTCTTGTAGGTTATGACATTTGACTTATTGCGCTCAAGGTGAGCCAGTTCATAGTCTGGATTCTTGGCCAAAGGACTGGGGCCGTACATCATTCCGTGACCCTCAACATTAGCCTCGGCTACAAGATAAATGCCATATTCATCACATAAATCATACCATCGCGGATCATCTGGGTAATGACTTGTACGCACGGCGTTTATGTTCATCTGTTTCATAATCTGAATATCCTGAATCATGCGCTCCAGCGATACAAGATAGCCGCCCTCGGGATCCATTTCATGACGGTCAGCACCCTTAATGAGTATGGGCTGTCCGTTCACCAGCAACTGGCGATCACGAATCTCCACCTTACGAAATCCTACCTTTTGGGGAATTACCTCAATGACAGAACCATTTATATCAGTCAACGTCAGATAGAATGTGTATAGATATGGTATTTCTGCAGACCATTTGGAAGGATTCTTTACCGGAATCTCAGCAGACACCTCACCTCCTGCCACAGCCAGATTCTTTGAGAACACCTCCTTACCCTCGGCGTCTCTCATTTGCAAAAAAAGATAGAGTCCGTCTGAACCTATCAGAGAAGCCTCAAACTTTATGGTTGCATTCTTGTAGTTTTCATCCAAATCCGTCACTATTCGGTAATCATCCACTCTGGACTCCGGACGGGAATACAAATAAACCTCACGGGCTATCCCTGTGAAACGCCAAAAATCCTGATCTTCAATATAACTGCCGTCACACCACCGCATAATCTGCATTGCAAAAAGGTTGCTCATGCCAAAATTTATATAATCGGTAACATCAAACTCTGCTTCCATCTTGCTGTCCTCACTATATCCCACGTAGTTGCCGTTAACCCAGACTTTTAGGTTTGAAGTTGCGGAACCAACATGCATGAATACCCTCTGCCCTTTCCATGAATCCGGAATATTGAACTCCTGCCGGTACGAACCCACATAGTTCTCGCGCTCACCGATATAAGGCGGATTCACAGGATGTTCATTATTCCAAGGATAAGACACATTGGTATAGATACGATCCCCAAATCCGTTCATTTCAAAAAGTCCTGGAACCGGGAAACGGATCCAACCGCTGTCATCATACCCAGTTGACCAGAAATTCTCTGGCTTGTCATATACATTCCTGACAAAATTGAAACGCCAATCACGCTCAAGTGATATAAAGCGTGACGAACGGCTCTTAATACCGGCTTCTGCTAGACTCAAGGATTCATAAGCAAAATAATCAGCCACATCCGGTTTCTCATTAACACTGTTGACTTTCGGATCAAGCCACACCTCGGCAGCACTGACAGGTAACAAAACAGTCAGGATTACTGCACTTAAAGTAACTCTTTTGAACATATTCCTTTTTTTAAAATTATTTCCCATTTGTCTTATTTTCGCGAATGTAGCTGTTTTTTGTCTTAACAGTCTCTCATGAAAGAGAAAAAACACTATCTTTACAAAAAAAATACATGCACGTAGTGCGCACTACTCACATAACAATATGAGAGTTGTCGGTTCAATGAAGAAAGGCGGAATTGCCATAAACAGAATGAGAACACTATTCGACATTCTGCTTCCTGTTGTACTCCTGTTTTTTATGATTATAGAGTTCAGATACATCCTTATCAGAATTGAAAACAACTCCCTTTTCATATACGACAAGGATTTTCTGCTCAATTCTTTATCTACTCCAGGAGGATTTTTGGGTTGGATTGGACAATTTCTGACACAATTCCTACACTTTCCTTGGACGGGGGCTATAATAT
>JAFZKR010000076.1 GCA_017551845.1 Bacteroidaceae bacterium | reverse complement strand
TTTCAGGTCATCCTCATAATTCTCCCAGCAATCCATTACGGGTTGATTGTTGGGATTTATGATTTTTTCCAACAAATCTTCCAGTGCACCTGCATCATTGTTGTTAGGCAACAGGAATGACTCAAATTCCACATCAAATTGATCCTTTATTTCAAGTAACTGCTGCTGTCTCGTCTCAAAATCCTCATCTGCATCAAAAATGACAAGGTTAATTCCACCTTGATCGGCATTCTGACGCATTGCCTGAATGTTTTCTTCTCGCCTCAACTTCTCTATTCCGCCAGTAAGATTGTCATCGGATAGTTCGCCGGTATGTATGATGCTGTGCTCGGGAGCATCTTCTTGGAAAAGGTGATGGTAATAGTCTCTTAAGAATTTCTTGTCAGCCTCACCTTCTGTAATGATGAGAAATCTTTTGTTCATAGTACTATGCTTCTGAGTTCAATATTGTTTTCGCAGGCTCCTTTCAAGCCTTCAAATGTATATTTGTATGCTTGATGGCCTTTCTTAAGGGTATCTTCAATCGTGTAAAGCCGGAGCTCGCTCTGATATTGAGCCGCATTCTTAAGTACAGAATACAAGCTGCACAATGTCTCCTTGCTGTGAGTTGTTATGAATATCTGTTTGTCTGTATTTGCTGATAGTGCAAAGATTGCGCTCCATAGTTTAGCGTATGCAGAATAGTGAAGCCCGTTGTCTATCTCATCAATCAGAATAATGTTCGTCAATGGGTTGGCTGCACAGGCAACTATGTTAAGATAGCGTCTCAATCCGTCACCTGTCATTCGGGCCGGTAGCATCTCTGACATTCCGTCAAATCCTATGTATATGTCATCATTCAGGATCTCTATGCCTGTTATTTTGTTGTCAAAAAGTTTAAGTAATGATAATACGCTGTCTTTTTGGTTGCGTTTGAACAGCTCGGCCAAATCATTTACAGGGTTACCGGATAGTAAATCGGCCGAAATCAAATATGCCCTATCTTGCTCAAGATAACCTTCGGCCATTTTTTTGTTGACAACCACGCCTGATGGATTTACGCGTAACCAGCTCTGATAACTTTGTTTTGAATTGCCTGACGTTATATCAAAATCCATTTCAAGTGTGTTGACATATTTAACAGGACCGGTTTGTTGTATAGGTTCGTTTTGAGGGTCGGCCTTTTCATCGAAAACATAACTTAGTCCGAGTTTCAAATGACGGGTAACGCCATCTGATTGTTCAGAAGTAAGTTCTGGGGCTAAAGAGATATTAAGATTGTGGAAATAGTATTTAATGTCAATGAAATTGCTGAAAGGCTTCCTTGCGCGTGCTGCATTGATAACCTGTGGCACATCAGGGTTAGACATTGTCATTAACATAGCTAAAGCTTCCAGTATGGTGCTCTTCCCGGAATTGTTCTGTCCAAGGAATATATTGACACGAGAAAAATCAGCAATATCCAGATTCTCTATTCCCCTGAATTTATTGATGGTTATATTCTTTAACCCTTTCATATCGTTTTTTTTTTTGTTTTTTAGGCCCTTGAGGGTCGGTTAGCTTCTGAATTTTAGATTAAGATACTCTTAACCTAAATTCGCTATAAAGTTAGCGATTTTTCTGTTTTATTTTTTAGTTTTATTGCAGATTATTGATTGCATTAAATATACCCTCTATGGAATCCACAATGGCCGTGAACATCTTGTACATCAGTTCTGGCTCCTGCTTTTCAGGAATGTAAACAATCACTTTCTTGCCTGCCCCGGCCATCCACCCGGCCTCGGCGTGGGCTGAGCGGCCGCAGGGGAGTACCAGTACGCAGACATCGGCCTCATTCATTGCGTTATAGTCGCGCATGAATCCGTACTGGGCCCAATCGTGGTCAAGTTTGTTGATGTAGTCTTGGGTGGTCCATTGTTCCCAGTTCGGATCCACATCCTTCCAGAAGAATCCGCCTTTGCCGTCGGGCGGGTTACGGAAGTCAAAAACCTGGTGGCCTTGCTCGCGGAGTTTTTTTACTACTTCGGGCTGGTAGGGATTGCGCCAACTTGATGCTACGTATATTTTTGCCATGTAGGTTAGTTTTGCAGTAAAGGTACTCAATTGGTTCCAATTATTCAAGCACATCCCGGCCCCATCTCTTACCGCTCATCTCCGAGCCATCTACGTCTCATCTACGAGCCATCAACGAATGGTGAAAGGTTCTTTAACAGTTGCAATTCAAATGAATCCCTCGCTTTACGTGGAATTGGAGAAGTCCCTAATTGCACGTCACCAATTTCACGTTTTTTAATAGAAGCGGCCGAGAGAGGTGCCGGGGTAGTAGTGGCGCAGGATTTCGCGGTAGGTGTAGCCCTTGGAGGCCATAACGGCGGCTCCTATCTGGCATAGACCCACTCCGTGTCCCCAGCCGGCTCCGCGAAGTATGAAACCGGTCAATGTCCCGTCGGCATCAAAGACTTTTTCAACTACGAATGCGCTGCTGAACAGATGTGATTCTGATAGTGTACGGCGTATCTCCAGTTCCTTGCCTATGGTGACAGTGCGCTCCGTCCCTATTACTTCAAGCTCCTGGATGCGGCCTGACAGACCCCTTTTGACGGGGCGCAGGTCCGTGATATGGCCTATCTCCAGTCCTGACTTGCGGTGGAAGATGTCCGACACCTGTTCCACCGTGTATTCCACTTTCCAGCGGTAATAGTCGGGAGTCTCGAGGTCATAGCCGTTCAGGGATTCGGAGAGTATGTTGCCATCGGCTGAATTGCAGAATGACTTGGGTTCTGAGAGTATCCATTGGCGGGCATTCTCCTCAATGGTGAGATCGGGCAGCGGGCCTTCATTCACGCTGCTGTCACGAAGGGGGATGAGATAAGGTTTGTGCTCATCCTGCCAGCAGGTCTCGAACTGCTCGGTGACACCTCCGCAGCACTTGCTGAAACGGGCGTCACAAAGATGACCGTCATAGACAAGAGTCTGGCCGAAGGTATCCTTGACTGCTGTCTCGGCAGCGGCGCTGATGATTCGGGTGCGGCCCTGATAGCGCTGGCAGTGGTCATCGGCACAGACATCGAACAGGGTGTGCTGGTCGTGGTCATACCATTTGATGATACGGTCCGTGATGTAATCATGACCAGAGGAATCAGTGCCTGATGCAGGGGAAAGGGTGTTGCGGTAAGGTGAGCGGAGTTGTGCCAGCACCCAGCTGCGTGATATTACTGCATGTGCGCGTAGGAACTCCCGGCTGGCTGTGGGTTTCATTTCCGAGGATATGACGCTGGCCAGATACTCCTCCACAAGAAGTATGTTGATGGCGCGTATCATGCCGTCTTCAACTATGAACCTGAGCTGGCCGGAGAATGTCTGGTTCTCCTTGCGTTCCCAGTGGAAACCTATTCCTATGGTCACGTCGTGCAGGGTGAAGGTGCTGCTGTGTCCGTTTGGTTTAAGTGTGAGGCTGTCAATCAGTATTCCGTTCCAGTTGATTCGGCCTTGAACTGCGCTGACGGACATCTCGCCCTCATAGCTGCTTCGCCCGTCGGTGTAGCTGTCGTTAAGACAGAAACGGATTTCACGGGCGGCCATGATGCCTACGTTTATCTTGGGCTGCTGGGGAGTGACCTGACGGTATATGTCAAGTACCTGACTTTCGGTGAGCGAGTCAAAGTCCTCCTTGCGTGGAGTGATGATCAATCCGAACATATCGACTGCGCCCGGACTGACCATGATCTTATCCCCGCCTTGGGCATAGTAGCAGTCCGGGCGGTGCTTGCCGCGCGGTATGATGGCGGTGATGACCTGGCCATCACGGTTGAACGCGAGCACGTTCATGCGGGGTTCGTACTCACCGTCATAAATGCTCATGCCGCTTACGCAGTTCCATACCAGTGCGGGGTCAGAACCTTTGATTACAATTATGGGGAATCCGAATGGTTGTATGGTAACGGGCTCGTCAGTGGCAGGAGGTTCGTTCATGCGGAGCTTGTCCACCAGGGGAATGCCTTCAGAACGTCCTATCTGCATGTGCAGGTGGTCAGGGGCCGATGCGCCGCTGCGGGGACCGTTGTAGAATATCATGTATCCGGGTTCAAGACGGGAGGCTATGTCAATCATCTCCTCATAACAGTCCCGGAATGCCTGCGGACGGTGCTCGCGGCTCACTACGCAAAAGTGCTCACGGAGTATGGGGTAGGGGTTGACGAGCAGGTAGAACTTGTCGTCCAGCTCTATGGAGCGTTGCTCCTTGGGCCGGCAATCCTCACATAGGAAGCAGGAGCGGGCGGCTATCTCGTCGGGCTTGATCTTGGCTGTGGTGGAGAGGATGCGTGCAGGGTTGTGCTGGAGCGCGAGTCCTGATGATGAGAGGACGCGTGTCTGCACACTCTCCAGATTGCGGAACGCCTCTCTTGCGGCAGGCCACTCCTCCAACTGTTCCTCGAGGCAGGAGCCAAGGTGCTTGAATATTTCGTCCATCAGTGGTTAAGGTTAGCGTTGATACGTCTCTGTAACTCTGCGGTGCGGAGGGAGTCTTTGTAAAGATTGTTTGCATTGACTCTGTCGGCACTCAGGGCTGCGTCGCTGTTGCCTTCCCAGCGACGGCACAAGTACAGTTCATCAAATATCCGGCCTATCCTGTATTCACCGGCTATGCGTATGGCTACGGCATAATCCTCACCGTAACTGACATTGGGGAATCCTATCTTACGGACTACAGGGGTGTAGAATGCACGGGGGGCACCGAGACCATTGATACGTAAGGCATTGTTGGGACCGTTCTCATCGGTCCACTCCCGATGGTCGATGATGCCTGGGGGAAGGGTTTCGAGACTGAAATTACACATGCGGTAGCTGCCTATGACCATAGAGTAGCCGCCTTCGTGGAACTTGTCAATGATTTTTTGTAATGTACGGGGGCTGCTGTAGAGGTCGTCGCTGTCGAGCTGGACTGCAAAACGTCCGCACTGCGGGCTGTTGACGGCCAGGTTCCAGCAGCCGCCTATTCCCAGGTCCGTGCGCTCCGGTATGAGGTGGATAAGGCGGTTGTCTGATTGTGAGAGTTCAGAGAGTATCCGGGTGGTGTCGTCAGTGGAGTGGTTGTCAACCACTATCACGTTGTAGCTGTCATCGAGTTGCTGGTCCAGTGCTGATTTGACGGCATCGGCAATGGTGCGTACACGGTTACGGACGGGGATTATTACAGATGCCGATACCGGGAAGCGTCCCTCATTCACATTCAGGGAGGCTCCTGCTCCCGGCTTGAGAAAAGCGTGGATAAGCTTGAGGTGTTCTGTGCAGGCTGCCTCCATCTCTGTCTGTACATCACGGTTGCGGGGGTTGACATAATCGAACTGCTTCTGTCCGGAGGTACGGAAATCGGTCTCGGCTATGGTGTAGAGCGGCTGCGGCACCCGTACGATAGGAAGTGTACGCTGTATGGCCAGACGCATCTGGTAGAACCCGGCGGTCTTGAACTTTGCACCATTGGACTGGAGATAAGCTTCTATGCCGTCCGGTGTAAGCATAACCATTGCTCCGAAGTCAAAATCGTCCCTCAGGCTGCCTTGCTGAATATCAATAAGCGGGGCGGGGATGATGGAGTCGGGTTCCATCGTCTTGAGGTAGTCCGAATAGACCATTCCGGCATGTGAGGCATCGGCGTGCTCCCGCATGCGCTCTATGGCATCATCGGTGATTGTCACTTCCCTGCCGCTGATATTGAGAAGGAGATACAAGGAGCGGTGTTCATTCAATATCTCTCTTACACGGGATGAAGGACACCCGTATTGGGGTAATACTACAGTCTGTATCATATCAGCGAAAATACTGAAAAAATTAATATCTTTGCGATTTAGTACTTACTATTGTTATGGCTCGCAGGAATCTAGTAGGAATGACGTTCACACAGCTTCAGGAGGTGGCTGTGGAGAACGGTATGCCCCTGTTTGCAGCCAAACAGATGGCTGACTGGCTGTATGTCAGGCAGGTGGGTTCCATCGAGGGTATGACTAACCTGTCACTCAAGGCGAGAGAGAGGCTGGCGGAGAACTATGAGGTGGGGCTTGCGGCACCGGCGCATGCGGTATCGTCGGAGGACGGTACGGTCAAATATCTGTTCCCCGTGAAGGACGGTCACTATGTGGAGGCTGTCTATATTCCTGATGGGGAGAGGGCCACTCTATGTATCTCCTGCCAGGTGGGTTGCAAGATGGGGTGCGTATTCTGTATGACCGGGCGTCAGCACTACACTGCAAGTCTTTCAGCCGGAGAGATTCTGAACCAGATACTCTCGCTGCCTGAGAAACAGAACTTGACCAATGTGGTGTTCATGGGTATGGGCGAGCCGCTTGACAACCTTAAGAATGTGCTTGCGGTACAGGAGATATTGACATCATCCTGGGGTTTCGGCTGGAGCCCTAAGCGTATAACCATATCGACAGTGGGGCTGCGTCGTGAGCTTAAACAGTTGATAGAAGGGTGTGAGTGCCATATCGCGGTGAGTCTGCATGCTCCCACTCCGGAAAAGCGTCGCGAACTGATTCCGGCTGAGAGGACGTTCTCAATGACAGAGATGATTGAGGTGTTGCGTCGCTATGATTTCAGTCATCAGCGGAGGCTGTCGTTCGAATACACCATGTTCGAGGGTGTGAATGATTCAATTGAAGACGCCCGCCTGCTCATCAAAGCTGTTCAGGGGCTGAGCTGCAGGGTGAACCTGATACGTTTCCACTCCATCCCCGACAGTCCGCTCCGTCCGGTGCGGGAAGAACGGATGGTGGAGTTCCGTGACTGGCTTACCTCACATGGGGTGTTCGCTACTGTCAGGGCATCACGCGGTGAGGATATATGGGCGGCATGCGGTATGCTGAGTACTAAAGAAAAGGAACAGGGAAATAACTGAAGCCAAGAAATATGAAAAACGTAAGATTGTTTACGGCATTATTGCCGGTTATGCTTGTAGCATTAAGCTCCTGCACGTCCAAAAGCGGGAGCAACAAGAAATCCATCATGACACCTACAGCTACAGGTGCTCCATACGAGATGCTGGTCGTGGCGGATCCTGAGGATTATCAGAATGGGGCGTTCGATGCTCTGTACGAGGTGCTTACCGATGATATTCCGGGCTTGCCCCAGTCTGAGGAATTCTTCAAGGTATCCAAGACTACGAGCAAGGACTTCAACCGTGCTCACCGTTACTGCAGGAATATTATCATCGTGAAGATAGACCGTATGTTCACGCAGGCCAAGTACAAATTCTCAAGGGATGTATATGCATCGCCACAGATTGTAATGACCATCCAGGCTCCTGATGTGGCGCAGTTCAAGCAGTTCCTTGAGAAGAGCGGCAGCGGCATCCTCTCTTTCTTTGACAAGGTGGAGATAAACCGTGAGGTGGAGCATCTGAAACGGAGACATCATCCTGTTATTCAAGAAAAGGTGAAGGAAATATTTGATTGTGACGTATATGTTCCGGAGGACCTGAGACGCATGAAGACAGCCAGAAACTTCCTGTGGGCAAGTACCGACAAGGGAGAGAGGGACATGAACTTCGTGATATATTCATACCCATACACAGATCCCAACACTTTCACGGCGGAGTATTTCTTTGACAAGCGCGATTCTGTCATGCAGAGGAACATTCCCGGGCCGCGTGAAGGACAGTATATGACCACCACACGTGAGTTCGTGAAGGTGCGCGACGCTGAGGTGAAGGGCAAGTACGCCCAGATAGCCAGAGGATTGTGGGACATGAAGAACTATGATATGGGAGGTCCGTTCGTCTCTATTTCGAGGGTGGATGAGAAGAATCAGAGAGTAATCGTGGTAGAGGGGTTCGTCTATGCTCCGGGTGATTCCAAGAAGGGGCTGATGCGCCGTATGGAGGCTTCGCTCTATACTCTCAAGCTTCCCGATGAGATTGACGAGGAGAATTTTAATTTCAAGATAGATGAGATAACAATCAATCCGGATGATGAACAGTAGCCCGGACAACGAAATGATATATGGAAAATAGAATAAAGGTGGGCATCACTCACGGTGATGTCAACGGGATAGGTTATGAAATTATCCTGAAAACATTCGAGGACCCCTCGATGTTCGAGTTCTGCACTCCGGTGCTGTACGGTTCTCCCAAGATAGCAACATATCACCGCAAGGCAGTTGATTCACAGACTAATTTTAATGTGGTTAACAGCGCCTCAGAGGCCATTCCGGACCGTCTTAATCTGGTGAACTGTTGTGACGAGGATGTCAAGGTTGACTTGGGCGTTGCTACTGCTGAAAGCGGCAATGCTGCTTTCAATGCCCTTGAGCGTGCGGTCAAGGAGTATCGTGAGGGCATGATTGATGTGCTGGTGACAGCTCCTATCAACAAGAAGAGCATCCATTCGGACAAGTTCCGCTTCATGGGGCATACCGAATACATAGAGTCAGAATTGGGCGAAGGCCGGAAAGCTCTTATGATACTGATGAACAGTGCCATGAGAGTGGCTCTTGTGACAGTTCACGAGCCGCTTTCCAAGGTGGCGTCACTGCTGAACAAGGAGCTTATTAAGGAGAAGATTACCATCCTGAACAGCTCCCTCAAGGTGGATTTCGGTATAGAGATTCCGCGTATTGCCGTTTTGGCGCTTAATCCTCATGCAAGTGATGACGGCCTGATAGGTAATGAGGAGGAGACTGTCATTCAGCCTGCCATCAAGGAGTGTGCGGCCGAAGGGATACAGTGCTTCGGACCTTTCCCTGCCGACGGTTTCTTCGGTGGAGGTGATTACCGTATGTTCGATGCCGTTCTGGCCATGTATCATGACCAGGGGCTGATTCCTCTCAAGACGCTGGATATGGAGTGCGGGGTCAATTTTACGGCCGGTCTGCCTGTGGTGCGTACTTCACCTGACCACGGTACGGCTTACGATATAGCAGGAAAGGGTGTAGCCAACGAGCAGTCGCTGCGTCAGGCTATTTTTACTGCAATTGACATATACCGTTCCCGTCGGAATGAGGCTGAAATCAGTGCCAATCCGTTGCCTAAGCTCTTCTTTGACCGCAGGGATGACAGTGACAAGCTGAAACAGCTGGACAGTAGCGACGGCGACAAGGAGTAACTTATGCGTTTTGCCATAATTGCTGCCGGTGAGGGCAGTCGTCTGGCGGAAGAGGGCCTTACGGTTCCCAAGCCCCTTGTACCGATTGACGGAGTTCCTATGATAGAACGTCTGGCGCGTGTCATGATGCATTGCGGGGCTGATCACATTGCGGTTATCGTCAATTCTGAAAACCGCGTGACTGTGGAGTTCATGAAGAATCTTTCACGGGAACTGCCTGTTGACCTTGTGGTGAAGAGTACACCTTCTCCCATGCACAGCCTTATGGAACTTGCACCTTTCCTGCGCGGCGACAGGTTCTGTGTGACCACTGTTGATACCGTATTCTCCGAAAACCGGTTGCATACCATGATGGCTGAGTTTCAGGATACGCCTTTCGACGGACTGATGGGTGTCACTCCGTTTATTGATGATGAGAAACCTCTCTATGTGGCTGTTGATGAAAATATGGCAATAAACGGTTTTATGGATGATGAAGCCGGTTGCCGATATGTTTCAGCCGGTGTCTATGCTCTTGGAGCATCGGCTCTTGAGGTCCTGAAAGGGTGTGTGGAAAGCGGAAGGACAAGGATGCGTTTTTTTCAGCGTCGCTTACTTGAAAGCGGCTTGCGTCTCAAGGCATTCGATATGGGACAGGTGGTGGACGTGGACCATGTGAGTGATATAGATAAAGCCACAAAGATAGCATTGGAGGGATGAGATTTCTTGGGATAAGCCGTGCAGAGCAATATTCACCCAACCGTATGGAAGGTGATGCTGCGGTGTTCCGTGCCGTTGGCGCTGAACTGGAACGCAACGGCAGCATGCTTATTTGTATGACCGAGGAGGAAATTGTCCACAAGGGTATTCCTCAAGGAATAGACGGTATATTCCAGATGGCAAGGAGCCGTGAGGCATTGGCTGTTCTGGGGCAGGCCTATGTTCCTGTGACAAACACAGTTCAGGCGGTATTGAACTGCGGACGTGCCTCCCAGACGAGGATTCTGCTCGATGCTGGTCTTATTCCTGAAAGTATGATCTGCTCCACTGCGGCGGTTCCTGCAGTTTGGGACAGTTATCCGTGCTGGATTAAACGTGCCGACAGCCATGCGGTAGAACAGGATGATGTTCAGTTTGTGCAGGACGCTCCCGGATGTGCGGCCGGAATACGCGGTTTTGCTGAGCGCGGCATTAAAGAGTGCGTACTTCAGAATCATGTGAGGGGTTGGCTTATCAAGTTTTACGGAGTACGGGGTTTCGGGTTGACAGATTACAGTGCCGCAACAGTAAAAGAGGGCAAATTCGGGCTGGAGCGTTTCAATGACGTACCGGGTTCGGCTCATGTCGATGTGGAGAATCTTACTTCAGCGGCGGAACGTGTGTCGGAACTGTTGGGTGTTGAGATATATGGAGGAGATGCTGTGGTGAGTCCGGAGGGTAAGGTTACGGTTGTGGATGTGAATGACTGGCCGAGTTTCAGCAGTTGTGCATTACGGGCTGCACCCAAGATTGCGGAGTTGATAATGAGTAAATCGAGATGACTGTCAGGAAGTCAAGGGCGGTTGAGGCGACCTTCAAGTCAAGGGATACTGAGGAGTGGCTGGATATATGGTTCACAAGACCTGTGGGGTATCTGTTTGCCAGGTTCTTCGGCGCATTGAGGATTCACCCTAATGTGGTGACCGTAATATCAATCTTCCTGGGTGTGTTTGCCGGATTCTGCTGGTGGCATACCACAATGGACTGGACCATATTGGGTATTATCATGCTCATGTTGGCCAATTTCCTGGACAGTGCCGATGGCCAGTTGGCCCGTATGACAGGCAAAAAAACTCTGTGGGGCAGGATACTGGACGGTTTTGCGGGTGACCTATGGTTCTTCTCCATTTATGCATTCATCGGTGTGAGGCTGATGTATGAGCCTATGCCGTTGGCAGGAGGTCGTCCCTGGGGGATATGGATTTGGGTGATAGAGTCGGTTTCCGGTCTGGTGTTCCATAAACGTCAGGCTGGTTTGGCTGACTATTACCGTAACATATATCTGCTGTTTCATGGTGACCATTCTGAACTAAATGACAGCCATGAACTTGCTGCGGAGCAGGCATCGACTAAATGGAAAGAACGTTGGTTCTGGAAGATATGGCTCTTTTTCTATCAGAACTATACCCGTAGCCAGGAACAGATGACACCATGTTTCCAGAAGTTTCGTGAGGCCGTGCGCAGTAAACATGGCAATAATATCCCTAAGGAACTGGGCGATGAGTTCTGCCGCCGTACGTACCCTCTGCTCAAATGGACCAATATCTCCACTTTCAATACCCGGGCCATAGTGCTTTATATAACATTGCTTATGGGACGGCCGTGGATCTATTTTGTGTTTGAACTGACAGTGATGAACATCATCCTGTATGGAATGAGGGCGGCACATGAAAAGGTATGCCGTGAGATGATGAACCTTATATGAAGAAACGCTGGCGTAACATATTCTTCTTGTGCGGAGTAGTGGCTGTGGTGCTGATGCTCATCACCTTTGATGCGGATTGGAACCGCGTCAGGGAGGTCTTGTCACAGGCTGGAATATGGTCCCCTGTCATTGTCTTGCTTTGGGGATTCATATATCTGATAAACGCCTGCTCGTTCGGGCTTATTATCAATGACGGAACGGGTAGGAGAGTGCCGTTCAGAAAGGTGTTTCAGCTTACAGTCTCAGGTTATGCGCTCAACTACGTAACACCGCTCGGGCTGATGGGAGGTGAACCTTACCGCATACTTGAACTGTCAGGCTATGTGGGCGGCAAGAAAGCAACATCTGCTGTGATTCTCTATTCGATGATGCACATCTGCTCACACTTCTGTTTCTGGTTATCGGCCATAGTGCTTTATGTGGTGCTGCATCTCTGCGTGGGCTCAGAGTATGCGTTGAATGTCTGGATGTGCGTAATGCTTGGAATAATGACCATAGTGTTCGTGGTCGTGCTTTGGTTCTTTTCACTGGGTTACCGTTACGGATTTGTAGTAAAGGCATTCGGACTGTTGAGCCACATTCCTGTAGTAAAGAAATGGGCGGCAGGTTATCTGGGCAAGCACCGTGCGGAGCTGGAGGAGGTTGACAGCCAGATAGCGTTCCTGCATACTCAGCGCAAGGCCCCGTTCTGGTGGTCGCTACTGCTGGAGTATGCGGCGCGTGTGGTTTCATGTTTGGAGTATTGGTTGTTGATAGG
>JAFZKR010000075.1 GCA_017551845.1 Bacteroidaceae bacterium | reverse complement strand
CCCTTTTGCACAGTAAAACGTGCAAAAGGGGACTGTCCCCAATTGCACATTCTCACATTTGTAATATGAGTAAGACTGAGTTTGTATTGAATTGGTTGGAGGAGCACGGGATTGAATATCAGGTGCACTATCATCCGCCGTTGCCAACCATAGAGGAGGCGTTGGCTTATTGGTAGAACATTGATTCAGTGCATTGCAAGAACCTATTCTTTCGTAACCATAAGGGTAACCGGCACTATATGGCCAGTTTTGAGTGCCATAAGAATCTGGACATTCACGGGCTGGAGCATATCGTGAGGCAGGGTAAGCTTAGTTTTGCCAGTCCTGAGCGTATGGACCGATGCATAGGCGTAACGCCCGGCTCAGTGTGTGCTTTCGGCCTTATTCACGATATGAATCTGGTGGAACACCCTGCAATCATAAAGCCCGATGGCACACGTGATTTCGGCCGGGTAAAAGAGGGTGTGAACCCCAAGGAACTGTTTGACAACGGTCATCGTGTAAAATACTTCCTTGACTCCGACCTTAAGAATGCTCCAAAAGTATCATTCCATCCTTGCGAGAACACTGCCAGCGTAGTAATCAGTAACGCTGGCTTCATGCGCTTCCTTGATCTTTGGGGCGGGGAGGTGGAATGGATAGAAGTGTAAAAATGAAAAAAGGGGACCGAGTCCCCTTTTTTCACATTCTGTAATCAGTCTTTTGCTTTCCAGAGGTCACGGACTGCGAAGTAGGCATTCTTGGCCTTGTATTCGCCGTCAAAGAGGAACGGAGCGTTCTGGCGGCTGCGTGAATTGAGCCATGAGTAGTTGTCGGCAAGTCCCCAGAATGTAATGGTGTGTATGCTCTTCTTGTGTTTCTTTACAATGGCGAAGAACTTCTTGTAAGCCTCAGTCACAAGTGAATCCTGATGGGCTTTCTGCTCTTCGGTGAGTTCGGGCATCGCCATACCGCCATTTCCGGAGTAACCTCCGAATCCAGCCATCGGATCCTGCTGCTGACCTTGACCTTGCTGTCCCTGTGGACGCTGACCCTGCTGTCCCTGCGGACGCTGGCTGTTCTGTCCCTGCGGACGCTGTCCCTGCTGACCAGCTTGACCCTGCGGGCGACGCGGACCACCACCGGCTATGTCAAGCTCAGTGAACTGAATAAGAACGCCCAGCTCCTCAAAACGGGTGAGTGACTCATCTACGGTGTTGTAGTCCATGTTCACATTATAGTGTCCCTGCATTCCGATGCCGTGAATTGGAATACCGCGGTCCAACATACCTTTCACGAGCTGATAGCATTTTTCTCTCTTGGCCGGGTTATTGAGACCGTAGTCGTTATAGAACAGCAGTGCATCCGGATCAGCCTCATGAGCATAGACGAATGCAGAGTCGATGAAATGCTCACCGGCAGCACGAAGCCACTGAGAGTTGCGCAGGAATCCGCGGCCGTCATCGATAGCCTCATTCACTACATCATAGCAATAAACCTTGCCTTTATAGTGGTTCATGACAGCGAAGATATGCTCTTTCATGCGCTTGAACACCTGGGTGGAGTCCTCGGTGAGCCATTCAGGACACTGTGAGTGCCATATCAGGCAGTGACCACGCATAACGGCCCCCTTGTTGCCTAAAACGAAATCTACTACTCTGTCAGGGGTTTCAAACGTAAGTACGCCCTGTGTACGTTCGGTCTCGATAGGCTTCATGCTGTTCTCGCATGTAGCGCTGTTGAAATGGTAGCTGAACAGTTTCATGTTCTCCTCATTGCGGAGAGTCCAGTTGTCGATGGCAGCACCTACCTTGATAGGAGCCAGAATGTCCTTGAGGGGTTCAACCTGAAAGGCGTCGTTTCCCTCATACTGAGGCTTACAGGATGTGGCAATAGTTAATGCAGCTGCAGCCAGAATGATTTTTGGGGTTTTCATAATAGTTGGTTATTAAGGAATTTGGTTGTAATAATGTCACCTGATTATATCGCGAATTATATCCTCGGACACTGACAGCGTGGTGATTCCCGTAGAGTAGGGCGCGATGTCATACTGGTTGAAAATGAAATCAATTGTATCCTGACGAATTTCAAAATTATCTGGCACGAACATGGGTTCATTACTGAAATATCCGTTTTCATCCAGTTCATCCCGGCTACTGCATCCGGCTTCAATAAGCAACAGACTGTCCAATACCGGTATCAGACGCTTCTCATAACCCGGTTTGAAATAGTTATCCTTTGTAACTAAACTTCCGTCACTGAGACGATAGTTACGGCATGTTACCAGAGTGCCTCCGTGCGCTCCACCTGTATATTGGTAGGAATTGATGAAGTGCCCTATAATGTCACGGTTGTTACCGTATGTTATATTGGTGTTTATGACATATTCGTAATCAATGGCTCTCGCCTCATAATTTCCCTCCTTGGCAAATTCGACTTGCTCATCATTCTCCGCCTTGAACAATAAGATTATGGAGTCGATGAACGAAATCATGGCGCTACGGACATCAGGCGAATTCTTTCCGAACAGGAATTCCGAAATGTCCCTGTTGAATGCTTCAGCAAAAACGGTGTCTGTGCCGTAGGCCTTGAGTACATGCATGTCAAAATTGCATGACGGATGGGCATTATCCTGTTTGTAGGGCAGCGATTGCTTGAAAGAGACGTACTGGAATGCATATTTGTCTCCTTTGTCGCGGCATGCTCCCAAGGCGAAAGTCAAAGCCAATGCCAAAGTCAGTTGTATTATCCTATCTTTAGCCATTTAGTGGATTGTTTTCACAAAAGTATTAATTTTATCCATTTGATGTAAAAATGGAAGCCGATAGTTTCTGTTTTCCGAAAAATAGGGTATCTTTGCACCGCTTTTTACGGAAAGCAGATACATGGTGCCCGTAGTTCAGTTGGTTAGAGCGTCAGATTGTGGTTCTGAATGTCGTGGGTTCGAGTCCCACCGGGCACCCCAAATGGGACTGAGAGTGATTTTTTAAGTCACTCTCTTTTCTTTTACCCTGTAATTGCTTGGAATTTTGATAGATATACTCTAACATTTTGTTG
>JAFZKR010000074.1 GCA_017551845.1 Bacteroidaceae bacterium | reverse complement strand
TATGCTCTCCATTCCTGCATAGAATTGGCGGAGCAGATAACTTTCATTGGGGCTGTGGATGGTGTCCCGCTCAAGCCCGAATCCCATGAGCAGCGGATCGAGACCAAGCACTTTCTGGAACTCAGCCAGTATGGGTATGCTGCCTCCGCCACGGCTCGGTACGGGCTCAATGCCATAGACCTCGGCCATAGCTCGTGATGCGGCCTTGTATGCAGCCGATGAAATAGGGATGAGGAATCCGTCTCCGCTCTCGTATGGAGTTATCTCTACTTTAACGTAAGGCGGTGCTATGCTCAGGAAATGGTCCATGAACAGCCTTGATATCTCTGCGCTGGTCTGATTGGGAACCAACCGCATCGAGATCTTGGCATGGGCTTCGCTGGGCAGGACTGTTTTTGCTCCCTGTCCGGTGTAACCGCCCCAGATACCGCACACATCGAGCGACGGACGTATGCCGGTGCGTTCCAGTGTGGTGTATCCTTTCTCTCCCTTTACCTCGTTTATGTCAAGGAACTGCTTATACTCATCCATGTCGAATGGAGCGCGGGCCAGCATCTTGCGTTCTTCGGACGTAAGTTCCACTACTTTATCGTAGAATCCGGGTATGGTTATGCGTCCGTCCTTGTCAATGAGTGAAGAAACCAGGTCACAAAGTACGTTGATGGGATTGGCCACCGCACCTCCGTAATGGCCGGAGTGGAGATCCTTGTTGGGACCGGTGACCTTCACTTCCAGATATGCCAGACCTCGCATTCCACAGTTGATGGAGGGTACCTTGTCCGATATCATCGTGGTGTCCGATACCAGGCAGATATCGGCAGCAAGAAGCTTCTTGTTGGCTTTGATGAATGCAGGCAGTGACGGGCTGCCTGTCTCCTCCTCGCCTTCGAATATGAACTTGACATTATGTTTGAGTTGTCCGGTGCGTACCAGGAACTCGAATGCCTTGATGTGCATGAACAGCTGCCCTTTGTCGTCATTGGCACCACGGCACCAGATTGCGTCGTCGTGGATAACAGGTTCAAACGGGTCAGTGTTCCATTTCTCGAGGGGTTCAGGAGGCTGGACATCATAGTGGCCATAGACCAGAACGGTTTTGTATTGGGGATCAACAATCTTTTCGCCATAGATGACAGGATTGCCGTCAGTAGGCATGACCCGAGCCTGGTCGGCTCCGGCCTCAAGCAGGAGTTCCGTGAGACGTCTGGCACAACGTTCCATATCAGGCTTGTTCTCCTGCTTGGCACTTATTGAAGGAATTCTCAGGATTGAAAAGAGTTCGTCGAAGAAACGCTCCTTGTTCTGTTGAATGTACTGTTTCATTCTCTTTCGGGTTAGTTCGTGGTAAAGATAGTAAAAAATGACGGTACAACCTTTCTCAGGTGGCACCGTCCGTGAAAATACTAAAAACTATCGTCAAATTCAAATGTTGATGCTTTCAAAGCTGGAAAGTGCTGTTGCGGTAGAACTCTAACAGGGCGGTGTTGAATAGGTATTCATAGCGGTACTTGATAACATCGGCCTGAGCTGTCACAAGACGGTTCTTGGATTCGTTGAACTCGGTTATGCTTGATTTTCCGCTCTCATATTTGGCCTGTACCAGCTCGAAGGATTGCTGTGCGCTGGTCTCTACCAGCTGGCTGCTTTCATACCTGCTCTTGGATGCCACAGCGTTGTAGTATGCCTGCTGGATCTCTTTGTAGAGCTGTTTCTTGGCGTTGTCCAGCTGCAGTTGCTGGTTCATCCGGTTAAGTCTGGCTGAACGCAGGTTGTTGCGATTGGAGTTGCGTGTGAATACCGGGATACTAAGGTTCAGTCCCACATATTGGCTGAAGTTGTTCTTTATCTGGTCACCGAACGAATCGGACTTGAACTTGGAAGTGGTATAATAGTTCGTTCCTGCGCCTGCACTGAGTGAGAGGGTGGGGAGGAAACTGCCTTTGGCAATATCAATGCTGGTTCCGGTCTGCTCCAGACGCAGTTCTTCGCTTCTGATGGAGGGCTTGATGCCGAGAGCCTGGGCATAAATGTTCTCCGGATTGTCGGGAATAGTGAAATCAAGCTCTTCGGTGTCAGGCTCAATTATCGTGAATCCTTCAGGCGACGGCAGTTCGAGAAGTTGGGTGAGAGTAAGTATTGCCAGGTTGAGATTGTTCTCAGCCTGTGTGACCGACAACCTGCTCTGAGCGAGAGTGGCGACCTGTGAGGCCACCTCAGCTTTACTGGCCTTCCCTATGGCGGCGAGTGCTGAAAGACGCTCCACCTGCATGGAATCGATTGTCACCTGGTTACGTGCCACATCAAGGATGCTGCGGTCATAGACAATCTGTATGAAAGCCTGTGCTACTGAAACACGGATGTCATCCTTGATACGTTCCAGATCGGATTTTGCGGCCTCCAGACTGAGCTCGGCCAGCTTGACATTGCCAGCCATGCGGCGGCCGGCGAAGAGTGTCATGTCTGTTCCGATGTTGAATGAGGTGCTGGTGGTGTTGGTGTTGTCGTAGGTGTTGTTGGCTGTAAGACCACGACCGAACGACCAGTTCTGTGAAGCTCCGGCCGAAACGCCCGGCAGACGGTTGCTGAGTGCGGTATTGTAATCAATATCACGTTGTTCAGCGGTAATGTCACTCTGTCGTATCTGTATGTTGTTCTCTATGGCGTAGTCAATGCAGCGCTCCAGCGTCCAGGCCTCACCGGACGACGCTTCGGCCGATATGAGTGCAATGACTGCGGTGAATAATGCTCTCTTAATCATAACTGTGGAATGTTTGATTGTTTGTTCATTCTGCCTCTTCGGCTTTTTCTGATTCGGAATCTTCGGGTACTGCTGAAGCCTCATCGGTCTCATCCTCTATGATGCGCGGGCCGCGTACCACTGCTCCCTCTCCGATACCGCTTTTGATCTCTATGTTCACTCCGTCGCTGATGCCTGTGGTGACCATAACCGGTTTGAATTTGCCGTTTTCGTCCTTGAGCTGCACGAATGCTTCCTCCTTGACGAATTCGAGCGAACTCTCAGGAACACTCAGGACGTTCTCCTTTTTCTCAAGCTCAATCTGTGCATTTGCGCTGTACCCGGAACGTATGGTGTGTCCGGAATCAACCTTGACGGCGGCCTTGACCTTGAACTGGTTGGCTCCGTTGCTTTCAACGGCCTTAGGAGAGATGTACTCAAGGCTGGCATCGAAAGTATAGTCACGCAGGGCACCTATGGTTATTACCAGAGGCATTCCCTCATAGAGCGAGCCAACCTCAGTCTCATCAATCTGTCCCTCAAAGATAAGGTCGCTCATGTTGGCTACAGTGGCAACAGTGGTACCGTCATTCATTGTGTTGGCCTGTATGACAGAGTTACCCACCTTGACCGGTATGTCAAGGATCAGTCCTGTTATCGTGGAGCGGATAAGAGTGGAACTGGAAGTGGCGTTCTTGGATGATACGCCGTCACGGATAACCTCAAGCGATTCCTGTGATGCCGCATATTCCTCCTTGGCCTGGTTCAGTGACTGCTCCACCTTTTCATACTCCTCGGCGCTTATGAGCTTCTTTTCAAACAGTGCTTTCTCACGCTCGAAGTTGGTGGTGGCTTGCTTGAGGTTTATCTCTGACAGGCGTACCCGGCTTTGTGCTGCCGAGAGTGAGTTCATGTCAGGAATCACTGTGAGGCGAGCTATGACCTCGCCCTTCTGAACCGTCTGTCCCGCCTCTTTGAATATCTCGGCAATGATACCGTTTATCTGGGGTTTGATGTTGACCTCGTCACGCGGAACGATCTTGCCGGTAAGCACAGTGGTACGTGCTATATCCTGTTTTGAGGCTGTAAATTCCTGATACCGTATCTCCTCGGGTTGAGATTTCTTATAGAGGAATACGAATGTTCCTACCAGCACTGCAACGATGAGTGCCACTACGATGTACTTGATAACTTTCTTCATATCTGTTTCTTTTTTCGTTTTTTTCCTGTTTTATTCATCACGCATGGCATCGACAGGTTTGACTGCCATTGCCCTCAATGCGGGAGTGAGTCCGGCAAGCGCACCCAGTACAGCCAGCATTAAGGCGGCAAGAATGGCTGTGTTGAATGATATCTGGAATGCGGTCCCGTCACCTACGGATTTCTCGAATATGTTAAGCAGCATTACTGCGAATACTATTCCTGCACTACCTGCTGCAAGCGTCAGGACAATGCTCTCAGTGATGATCTGGCTGAGTATCTCACCGGGCATGGCGCCTATTGCCCGGCGTATTCCTATCTCTATGGTGCGCTCCTTTACTGTCACCATCATGATGTTGCTCACTCCTATGCAGCCTGCCAGCAGAGTACCCAGACCTACCAGCCATATCAGGAAGTTGAGACCACGGAACAGATTGTCAATAATCATGAACAGCTGTTCGGTATTGAGTATCATCATTGCCTCAGTGTCATCAGGGTCAAAGGAGTGCTGACGGGCAATGATGCTGCGGACTCTGTTTTCAAGGGCGGTCATGTGTATGCCCGACTTACCTGTCAGACAGATGATATCCACGTCATTGCCTCTGTTGTAGAGTCTGGATGCAAGTGTCGCGGGAATCATCAGGGACTGGCTTGAACTGCCGTTTATACTTATGTTGCTGGTGGTGTAATCCACTCCTATTATCTGGAGGTAGATGTCACCCATCTTCACGAACTTGCCGCAGGGGTCACCGCCATCTGGAAACAGGCTCTGGTATATTCTTTTGCCTATTACACAAACCTTGCGCTCCATTCTGATGTCGGTTTCGTTAAGGTAACGTCCGTAACGCAGTTTGGGTATTTCAATTTTGCAATAGTCGGAATTAACTCCCTTGATACCTGCCGTGCAGCTTTTGTCTCCGTATTCCACAGAGTTTCCCCATCCGCTTATCATGGGTGATACCACGCTGAGCTCAGGTAACATCTGCTTGAGACGTTCAATGTCAGTTCTGTTGAGATTCCAACTGCGTCCTTCAGGTAGTCCCTTATAGGGCTTGGAGGTGTTGGATGATACAAGTATCATGGTGTTCGATGCAAACCCGTTGAAGTTCTTCTCCAATACCCCTTTAAGTCCCTGACCTCCACCTATCATGAAAAGCAGCATGAATAATCCCCAGAATACTCCGAAACCGGTAAGTATGGTGCGGCGCTTGTTGCGTATCAGCGAATCGGCCGTCTCTCTGAATGAATCAATATCGAATCTCATCAGTCTGCTCTTAATGCTTCAATAGGTCTTACCTTGGCTGCTTTCATGGCAGGAAAAAGTCCCGCTATGGTACCGGCTACAACCAGAAGGATTGTTGATTTTATGGCTTCACTCATCCCGACGGTAGGATTTATCAGCAGCCGGACACTGTAACCGAACAGATCCATTGACTCCTGACCTACCGTCTGATCCATGATAATGCAGGCAATCATACCCAATACCATCCCTATGTATCCGAAAAATGCGGTAATGGCTACGCTCTCTGCTATTATCAGTTTAGTTATGCTCCACGGTTTGGCGCCTATGGCCTTTCGTATGCCGAATTCATGGGTGCGTTCCTTGACCGTTATCAGCATGATGTTGCTTACTCCCACCACGCCGCCTAACAGTGTGAAGAGTCCCACAATCCATAGGCCTGTATTAAGGATGTTGCGTCCCTTGTTCATCTGCATGTTCTGGGTGAACTGGTTCCATATAAAGTATGAACTCCCGTCATCAGGTGCGGCATTGTGCCGGCTGTTCAATATCTGTTTAATACGTGTCTCAAAGGCCTCATTCTCCTCTTCGGAATCCAGTCCGTGGAACGTGAAAGAGATTTCGTCAAGAGTGCCGGTCATGCCGAAAATGGTCTTGGCCGTGGTGAATGGGATATATAGGTCGCGGTCGTCACGGTTCTCTTCGGCATGCCTTACACCTACTATTGTGAACATAAGGTTTCCCACTTTCACTTTCTTACCCAGTATGGAATTGTAATCGGTACTTCCTTCGAGCAGATTCTTGGCGAACAGATGGGTTATTACCACCACCTTGCGCTTTTCTGCTATATCCAGGTTATTTATGAAACGTCCGGCTTTCATCTCTATCCTGTTCATCGATGCCTGCCCGGGGAATGTCCCGTTCAATGTCATATTATTGAAGTACTTCTTTTTGTAGTTCATGGTGAAACCGCTGTGTGCAACCGATGTGGTAACCTGGTCTATTATATCGGGGAACTGGCGTGCGAGAAGCTGCAGGTCTTGCTCATTGAGTTGCATGACGCGTCCCTTCTTGTATCCCTGAAAAGGCTTGGAAGTGGCGCCGGGGTAGATGCTCATGGTGTTTGTGGCATAACCTTCGCTGTCCTGGTCAAATGAGTTCATCAGTCCGTTGCCGGCACCAAGCAGGACAATAATCATGAAGATTCCCCATGCTACAGAGAACCCTGTAAGGCTTGTGCGCAGTTTATTGCGCCTCACGCTCTCCCATATTTCTGTAATAAGGTCGTGCATTGTTCTTTACTTCATTATTGTGGTCGTACCGAATGCAGATGAGTTGTGCTGCATGTTCTCCTCAATCCGGCCGATGATACCGTCCTTGATGTGAACAATCTTGTTGGTGCAGTTTGCTACTCCGCTCTCATGCGTGACCACTACTATTGTTATGCCCTCTTCACGGTTCAGTTTGCTCAGGAGTTCCATCACCTCGACCGATGTCCTGGAGTCAAGGGCACCGGTGGGCTCATCGGCCAGGATTATCTGTGGACGGGTGATGAGGGCCCGGGCTATTGCCACACGCTGTTTCTGTCCGCCTGACATCTCGTTGGGGTAGTGGGTGGCCCACTCCTTGAGGCCCAGGCGGTCCAGATACTCCATTGCCATCTGATATCGTTGCTTGCGTCCCACGCCCTGATAGAACAGTGGCAGCTCCACGTTCTCAACGGCAGTCTTGAAGGAGATAAGATTGAATGACTGGAATATGAAACCTATCATACGGTTGCGGTAATCGGCAGCCTGGCGTTCAGTCAGGTCCTTTATGAGCTTACCGTCCAAGTGATACTCGCCGGTGTCGTAATTGTCAAGTATGCCCAGTATATTAAGTAAGGTGGATTTACCGGAACCCGATGCTCCCATTATGGATACGAATTCACCCCTCTCAATATTCAGGTCAATACCTTTAAGTACATGAAGCGGCTGTCCATTGTCGTAAGTTTTGTTTATGCCTTTTAACTCAATCAACATATTATCAGATGTTTGGGTAAAGATATTTAGTGTCTTAGTTTATTAGTACACTGCAAAGATGAGGCTTTTTTCTGATTCCGCAATGGATTATTTTATGTATTAACATTATTTGTACTTTGTTTTTTCAATTGTAGGAAATAAGATGGATACTTGCTATATTTGCGGTTGGATGTGCATAATGCGTTTCCTTTGGGATGAAGCATTTATTTGATTCTTAAATAATCTTCTATGAAAAAATCCTTAATTATGATTCTGGCCGTGATGTCAGTAGCATTGGCATCATGCGGCAATGGAAAGTACGAGTATCCTTTCCAGAACCCTAATCTCAAGGTTGACAAGCGTGTGGATAACCTCATGTCCCTGCTTACACCTGAGGAGAAGGTGGGACTTATCATGAACAAGTCCATCTCTGTTGATCGTTTGGGCATCCCCTCTTACAACTGGTGGTCAGAGGCTTGCCACGGTGTGCGTCAGGGTGGTTATACTGTGTTCCCTCAGCCCATAGGTATGGGTGCATCGTTCAACGAGCAGTTGGTATATGATGTCTTCACGGCTGTGTCCGATGAGGCCCGCGCCAACTGGAACCGCTCCAATCATGAGATTTTCAATGTCCAGATGGGAGCCAACTATACACCCGGCAATCCTGAACTTACATTCTGGTGTCCTAACGTGAACCTGTTCCGTGATCCGCGCTGGGGTCGTGGTCAGGAGGCTTACGGTGAGGATCCATACCACATGAGCGTACTTGGCGTGGCCAACGTGAAGGGTATGCAGGGCAACGACAAGAAGTACTACAAGACACACGCCTGCGCCAAGCATTATGCAGTGCACAGCGGTCCCGAGTCGCAGCGTCACCGCTATGATGCAGTGGTCTCCATGCGTGACCTGTGGGAAACCTATCTGCCGGCATTCAAGGCTCTCGTACAGGAGGGTAACGTTCAGGAGGTCATGTGCGCATACAACCGTTATGAGGGTGAGCCCTGCTGCGCCAGCGACCGTCTGCTCACTAATATCCTTCGTGAGAAATGGGGTTACAAGGCAATCGTGCTGACTGACTGCGATGCCATTAACAACTTCTTCAACAGGAACCAGCACGGTACCCATCCGGATGCCGAGAGCGCATCGGTCGATGCAGTCCTGTCCGGTACAGACCTGGAGTGCGGCCGTGCTTTCATGTCGCTGGTAGGTGGCCTGGAGGATGGCAAGATCAACGAGGCAGACATTGATGTGGCTCTCCGCCGCGTACTGAAAGGCCGTTTCGAACTTGGTATGTTCGATCCCGCCGAGATGCTGCCTTGGGCAAATCTTGGTGAGGATGTAATCAGCAGTGAGAAGAATGACGAGCTGGCTGTGGAGGCTGCCCGTCAGGCTATGGTGCTGCTCAAGAACAACGGTGTTCTCCCGCTCAGCAAGAATATAAAGAAACTTGCTGTGGTAGGCCCCAACGCTGCCGATGCAGGCATGATGAATGGTGAATACGGTGGCAGTCCCACACGTGAGCATACACGTACGCTGCTTGACGGTATCAGGAAGTATTTCCCCAACACCGAGATCGTGTATGACCGTGCATGCGAGGTACGCAACGAGTACTACACCACATATTACACACAAGACATAAATGGCGGTCAGGGTCTCAAGGGCGAGTTCTGGAAGAATGCCGAGTTCAAGGGCGCTCCCGCAATTACAGGTAACTACAAGGAGGTCAACTTCTCCAACTTCGGTGCCTACAACTTCGTGCAGGGTCTTGACCAGAGCGATAACATCTCGGCACGTCTTACCGGTAAGCTCGTGGCTCCCTTCACAGGTGATATGAACTACAGCATCAACTCGGACAACGGCTTCAAGCTCTATGTGAACGGCCGTCTGGTTGAGGAACAGCAGGCTGGCCAGGGTGGTGGCGGCCGCGGTGGTTTTGGCGGCTTCGGCGGTTTCGGCCGTGGCGGCGGAATGCAGCAGATGAAGTCATTCAAGGTTGTCAAGGGTCAGACATACGACATCAAGGTTGAATACACACACCTTACAGGTCAGTTCGCACGTCTGAACGCACAGTTCTGCGTACAGAAGGTTGCCGAGTTCGGCGATCTTGCCCAGAGCCTTGTTGACCAGAACGTAGAGGCAATTATTATAATAGGTGGTATCACTCCTTCCATGGAGGGTGAAGGTGGTGATAAGCCCGACATCGAGATTCCTGCCGTTCAGCAGCGTCTTATCCGTGCCATGCACGCTACAGGCAAGCCGGTCATATTCGTTGACTGCGCAGGCTCATGCATGGGATTCGGCAGTCTGGAGGATCAGTTCGATGCTCTTATCCAGGCATGGTATCCCGGCCAGGGCGGTTCACAGGCTCTTGCTGAGATTCTGAACGGTGACTGCAACCCCAGCGCCAAACTGCCCGTTACATTCTACAAGTCAACCGATCAGCTTCCTGAGTTCACCGACTATTCAATGGAGAACCGTACCTACCGTTACTTCAAGGGTGAGCCTCTCTATCCGTTCGGATACGGTCTGAGCTACACCACTTATAAGTATGGTGAGGCAACTCTGTCCAAGAACTCCATGAAGAAGAACGGCAGCGTGACCATCACCATCCCGGTAACCAACACCGGCAAGCGTGATGGTACTGAGATTGTACAGGTTTATGTCAAGAGCCTTGACAATCCGGCAGCTCCCATCAAGGGCCTGCAGGGCTTCCAGCGCGTGACTCTCAAGGCAGGTGAGACCGGCAATGCAGTAATCACCCTGACAGGCAAGTCATTCCAGTACTATGACGAGAAGATTGACGAGCTGTCAACCTTCAGCGGTCATTACAAACTGCTGTACGGCTCATCATCGGCCGACAAGGACCTGCAGTCACTCGACTTCGAGGTGCTCTAATCATCGATAATCAGGAAAAAAGCCTTGCGATTTTGTCGCAAGGCTTTTTTTGTCATGGACGGTTCCTAATAAGACTGTGAACAACTAATAACTTAGGTTAAAGTCCGCGATAATTACATTTTTTAATGCGAAAAATGTTGCATTTAGGTTTTTCAAGGCTTTTCTTTGCTGTGTCAACTAAAAGTTTAGTTAGAGAATGAAGGCATTGACAGAGAAAGAACAGATGGTGATGAGCGTGCTCTGGGAGCACCGTCATTGCAGCGTTGATGATGTGGTGGGTTTCCTTCCGGATCCCAAGCCTGCATACAACACTGTACTGACTTTCCTGCGTATTCTTGAGAAGAAAAGTTTCATATCGTTCGAGGAGTGCGGCAGGAAACACATTTACTATCCTCTTGTGGAGAAGGGCGAATACACCCGTTGGTCATTGACAGAGATGAAAGATAAACTCTTCAATGGCTCTGCCCGTTCTATGGTAAACACTTTCATACTCGAATCAGGTCTTTCGGACTCCGATGTACGTGAACTTATCGGTATTTTGAACGAACTTGAAACTTCAAAGTCATGATTTACCTTGTTATATCAGCAATATCACTTGCCCTGATGGTGGCAGTTTACCGCCTGACATTGAGCCGTACCACATTTCATGGTTTCAACCGTTACGTGTTGCTTGCATCACTTGCACTTGCCGCAATTGTTCCGCTGGTTCATTTTCAGAGCGTGACCGGTAAGGCAACAGCGCCCATTGCATATATGATAAATGAGATCACGGTCTTTGCTGACGGTGCTGCCGGTTTTTCATCGGCAAGCGCATCCCAACTCGAAAGCAGCCTCAGCATAGGTTCCATACTTACTATGCTCTATTTGGCTGGGATGGCGATATGCCTGTTCAGGATTGCCATAGGGGTGCTGAGTTCCGAGATCATCTGCCACCGTCGTTCAAGGGCTCTACCCGACGGTTCACGTCTGGTTATTACTGAGCGCAACTACGCTCCTTTCAGCTGGCGTAACTTCATAGTGATTTCACGCAAGGATTATGAGGCGAATGGTTCCATGATTATTACCCATGAACAGGCGCACATAAGCCATCATCACTCATTTGACCTGATACTGGCTCAGCTTTTCTGCGCCGTGCAGTGGTTCAATCCTGCTGCATGGATGCTCAAACGCAGTCTGCTTGAGGTGCATGAGTTTGAGGCCGATGCTTCTGTACTGGAGCATGGCTTCGATGGACGTCATTATCAGATTTGTCTTGTCCGGGCTGCACTGCAGGGCAGTTTCGCGACAACCACAAATAATTTTGCAAATTGTTCAACCCAAAAAAGAATTGTTATGATGAACAGACATTCAACAAATCCTTGGGCGCGCTTAAGAGTGTTGCTCATGTTGCCCGCAGTGGCATT
>JAFZKR010000009.1 GCA_017551845.1 Bacteroidaceae bacterium | reverse complement strand
GAGGCCAAAGCCTGCATTCAACGGAATACCTATATAGTGAAGTTTCTGCTGAGTTACCTCTGTTTCCCCATCATGTATGATCGTAATATCGGACACAAGCAGAGCGTATTGCAGGCCGCTTTCCAAAGTCCATCTGTCATGCATTTGATAACTTAATTGCACCAACAAATGTTAATTACACAATTTTTTTCGACAGAAGGGAATTGGAGTGTCCAATAATTTGACACTTTTGGGCAAAAAAATGCGATTTTGCGTTTTTTTCTTGGAGGATGGGGCGTTGAAGGGATAATTTTGAGCTCAGTTAAACATTCAAACAATCCAGATCATGTTCAATCATTATCTAAAAATAGCTCTTCGTAACATCCGTAAATACGTATTGCAGAATACTGTCAGTATGATTGGCCTGGTGGCCGGATTTGTGGCGTTCGCTCTCTCATCTCTTTGGATGGGTTATGTTGATTCTTACGATTCCTACCATAAGGATGCCGACAGAATTTATACTTTCTCGTTTAATGAGGACGGCAGGACGGTGATAGGCAATGAGAGGACCAGGTCCAACGGCGATATGTTTTATTCATTGTTCAGGAATCTGGATGCCAGCGGGCAGCTTGATGCCATAGGAGTGGAGTCATTCATGCATTTTGATGAGAACCAGGGGGGATTTGAAGCGCCTTTGCGCTGTTATTGCATTGACTCTACTTTCATGGATTATTTCAATCCGGTCCTGTTGGAGGGTGACTGGTCTTTCATGGAGGACCCTTCAAAGGTGGCTATCTCCAAGTCACGTGCAAAGCAGGATTATGGTGATGAAGATCCTCTTGGCAAAGATATTACCCAAGGTTTTTACAAACAATACAAATACACCATAACCGCGGTAGTGGATAACTTTGACCATTCATTCCTTGATTTTGATTATCTGAGAATGTGGAACGGTATTTCCATTTACTATTATAAATGGCTTTTGTTCAAATTAAAAGAGGGTGTTACTGTTGAAGAGATGCTCAACAGGTGCGCACAGTTTTTTGAGTCCGATATGTTTTCGGCATCATTAGAGCATGCGATGAGAGGAAAAACGATCATACCTCTTACTGAGGTCTATAAAGTAGTCAGTGAACAGAAGGAGAATTGTTATGTCAAATACAGCGGTCTGGACCTGCTGTCGAAGGCAAGCCTCCTGTTGCTGCTATGCGCCATAGTGAATCATTTTACTTTCTTCCTTAATTATCTGCGCGGCCGCAGGCGTGAGATGGTATTGCGCAAGGTGAACGGCGCATCCACAGGGAAGATAGCGGCACAGATGGTTATTGAGAGCATAATTCCCGTGCTGATGGCACTGTTACTGGGTTTATTGGCAGTGGTGATACTGAAAGAGCCGTATATGGAGCTGGCCGATATAGGTATGGCTGATTCATATTACCTTAAGGGAAGCATCTTTATTGTTGTGGCTGTAATGGCTGTATCAGTAATCATAGGGTTAGCTGAGGTCCTTTTCATAAACCGCCATACTATGCAGTCAGTCATGAGCAGGGGCAACAACAATCTGTTCAGGAAAATAAGCATAGGCATTCAGATAACATCGGGTATGATGTTCATGTTCGCCCTCATGGTGATGTATTACCAGTTCAGCTACATGCGTAACCTGAACTGGGGTACCAAGAGAAAGGATGTGGCCATTGTAAACTTCCCGCAGAAAGAACCGGAAAAGGAGTGGTTGGGAACCAATATGTTCCGGTATGTCAACGAACGCCCGGAATGGGGTGATTTCTATCTGGAGAAGCTTGAAAACAGATACGGGTTGAAAGCAAGGATTGAGGCTTTGCCTTGTGTGAATGGTGTCTATATGAATTTTGCTGATATGTCCATATCGCACTACGGACATTCCATACTGGTGACAGCTACAGAAGAGTTTGCTGACCCGTTGTTCCCCGACGTGTTTGATTATATTTACCCGGAACTGACTGACAGGCTGGGGCTGACAGTTCTGCAGGGTTCCATACCTGAAGATGGCATAAAAGATGATGAGGTTGTTTTGACAGATAACCTGTTCAAGGCTTTGGGAGGAGAAAAACTGGAGGATATGCCGGTGGTTTATCTGCGTCTGGGCAGATCGGGAACTGAAACGACTCCTTTTAAGATAATGGCCATAGTCAATAACATACACCTTTATCACTATGATGACATTCCTCCGTATATACTGTTGTGCGGATTCAGGAACAAGTATCTGATAAGTGAGTACAGTTATGGCGAAGAAAGAGGTAGCGGGACGACTGAAGGTGAGCTGTCAATTACATATACCCACAACGGCAAAAAGGAGCTGGAGGCATCACTCAAGGAACTTTTTGACGAATTGGGAATAGAGTACAAGGTCAAGTATCCTGAGGAGAGTTTCTTCGGGCATCTGGCCAAGGACAAGCATCTCTCCACGCTGCTCCTGATACTGTGCATAACGAGTATCATCATAGCGATGTTCGGAATATGGTCACATGTTACACTGACCTGTACGGAGCGCAAGCGCGAAATAGCCATCCGCAAGGCGCACGGAGCCAAGGTGAGGGATATCCTGAACATATTTTCAAGAGAATACGGTGTGATATTCCTGATTTCATCGGCAGTGGCCCTGATGACAGGTTATCTGGTGATGAAGCACTGGCAGCAACAGTTCTACTATCAGGCAACAATCAGCTGGTGGATTTATCTGGCCGTGATTCTATTTACCGCAACAGTTATTGTGGTCACAGTCATAAACCGCGTGCTCAAGACCGCCCGCGAGAATCCGGCCGATGTAATCAAGAGCGAGTAAAACGCAAAATCAAGTCACCCTTTTTAGGGAAACACATTTTGCAACAGTTTTGCAACGCCTTTTTCTTGAAATGATATAAGAATGGTATGTACTTTTGTCACAAACAAAACCATTACGGATATGAAAAAGACATTCGCTCTATTATTCGCATCGGCAGTCATGACTGCAGCGTTTGCACAGAACAAGCCCAAGGCCGGCGAGCTCATCTACGGTACCATAACTGACAGCAACGGACCTGTTGCCGGCGCCGTTGTCACCGAGAGAAACAACAACGACCGCATCATTGCACAAACCCTCACTGATGACAACGGCAATTTCGCATTCCGCCTGATAAATTCCAAAAACAGCATCATGGTTACCAAGCGTGGTTTTGAGACCATTAACATCCCCATAGAAAAGAGCCATTTGGAACTCAGCATGAAAGCCCGGAACCAGCTTCCGGATATTGCGGGTGGTACGGCCCAGACCATCCAGACTCCGGATGAAATCCTGAGAAACATCATAGTTCCAGGAGCAGCAACTGAGTGGGGATACAACAGATTACCCGGCAACGGCCTGCATATTCCTTATTCCAATACCACATATTATACTATAGATGACCTGTTCAACAACTGGTATCTGTAGTTCTCATCTCTATTTCCTGTTTGTATAAGGTGCCGATGGAGACCTCCTTCCTCCGTTGGCACCTTTTGCAAAAGAAAAAAAACGAAAATATTTTGTAGAGACAGTGTAAAATACTAATTTTGCGCCCGATTAGTGCCGCAGAGGTTAAAGAAGCGTCGGCCACAGAGGGCGGGCCACCCCACGGAGAAACAGAATAAAAGCAAGATTTAATGTACGTTATTGCTGAAATTCAGGGACAGCAGTTCAAGATTGAACAGGGAATGAAGCTGTTCGTGCACCACATTCAGGATGTTGAGGCCGGTGCAAATGTAGAGTTCGAGAAGATCCTTCTCGCCGATAACGACGGTCAGGTTACCGTAGGTACCCCCACCATCGGCGGTGCAAAGGTTGTATGTGAGGTCAAGACCGCCCTCGTCAAGGGTGACAAGGTTCTTGTATTCCACAAGAGAAGAAGAAAAGGATACCGTAAGCTGAACGGTCATCGCCAGCAGTTCACAGAGCTTCTGGT
>JAFZKR010000073.1 GCA_017551845.1 Bacteroidaceae bacterium | reverse complement strand
TATCCGATGCGCTTGCAATGACAGTAGCCGTAGGTGCTCAATTCCTGCTGACCTTTGCATTCATTGAGCAGTGGTTCATGTGGATTGTGGTGAACGGCGCCAATCTGGTGATGTGGGCTATTGCAGCCACACGCGGTGTGCAGTTTGCACCTATCATGGTGGTCCAATATGTATTCTATATGATGAACTCCATCTACGGAATTGTTTGGTGGAGCAAAATGTCTAAACAAAAATAAACTATGTCTGTTACCAAAGAAAAAACCGTTTTTGTGTGCCGTGAGTGCGGCTTTGACTCGCCCAAGTGGAGCGGCAAATGTCCGTCTTGCGGTATGTGGAACACTATGGTTGAGAAGACCATCAGGGCCGAAAAGCCATCGGCAACAACCTCTCTGCGCAAGAGTGCATCAGGAAAGTCCGATGGAACTCCGCAGCCCGAGACTCTGGATACGATTGAGACCACCGAGGAGCCTCGCATTGATATGTGTGATGCGGAACTGAACCGCGTGCTTGGAGGAGGTCTTGTGCCTGGTTCAATCGTTCTGTTAGGCGGTGAACCGGGAATAGGAAAGTCCACCCTGATTCTGCAAACCGTAATGCAGTTGCAAGGTCAGAAAGTTCTCTACGTATCGGGTGAGGAGAGTGCCCGCCAGATAAAAATGCGTGCCGACCGCCTGGCGCAGGATGCACAGAGCAAGAACAATGATCTGATGGTGCTCTGCGAGACATCACTTGAAAACATCTACACCCAGATAAAGGAGGTACAACCCACAATAGTGGTGATTGACTCCATCCAGACCATAAGCAGCGAATACGTTGAGTCATCGGCCGGAAGCCTTACGCAGGTGCGTGAGTGCGCCGCCTCACTGCTCAAGTTTGCAAAGGAGAGCGGAACACCGGTTCTGCTGATAGGTCATATCACAAAGGATGGCACTATCGCAGGCCCCAAGATTCTGGAGCATATTGTTGATGCTGTGCTGCAGTTTGAGGGTGATCAGCACTACCTGTACCGCATCTTGCGCCCCATCAAGAACAGGTTTGGAAGCACATCGGAATTGGGCATTTATGAGATGCGCGAGAACGGTCTGCGTCAGGTGAGCAACCCCAGCGAGTTGTTGCTTACAGACAGCCATCAGGGCATGAGCGGCGTATCAATTGCGTGCACCATTGAGGGCGTGCGCCCGTTCCTGATTGAGGTTCAGGCGCTGGCAAGCACCGCAGTTTATGGAACGCCGCAACGTAGTGCAATAGGCTTTGACGTGCGCCGAATGAACATGCTGCTGGCTGTACTTGAAAAGCGTGTGGGCTTTAAACTGGGTCAGAAGGATGTGTTCTTGAATATTGCCGGCGGCCTTAAGGTGAGTGATCCCGCGATTGACTTAGCCGTAATCAGCGCAATCCTGTCCAGCAGCCTTGATATAGCAATAGACCGCACCGTCTGCATGACCGGTGAGGTAGGCCTGTCAGGTGAAATCCGTCCCGTAAGCCGCATAGAGCAGCGAATTGCCGAGGCCGGAAAACTAGGCTTTGAGCGCATCATAATCCCCGCCGCCAACATGCACGGCCTCAATACTAAGAAAGCTGGCATAGAAATCGTTCCCGTAAACAAAGTAGAGGAGGCCTTCAAGCAGTTGTTTGGCTAAAAGGGTATTTCTGTCATTTCTTTACCTAACTTACGTATGGCATCAAGAATCTGTTTGGTGCGTTCTTCTGATGGCTTTTTTATACCGTAGATGTAGCGTGAGAGCAGACTTTTGTTTATACCTATTGTGCGTGCCATCTCTGATACGTTAAGTTGAGGAAACTTACGGAATACATTGCCAATGATATTATCCGGATTGGGCTCTTCAGTGTTATAGAAACTACTGATATGGATGTCTTCATCAATCTCTTCCCAGCGGACATCCTCTCCGTCAAACCCTATGCTGAAATTGTTGCGTTGCTCAGGAGTTGCTTCAAGCAATAAGGGAAATGCCTCCAGCGGACGGCTGTAGGTGCTGTTCTTGTCGGTCAGAATAAAGATTCTTCCTTCAGTAAACCAGAGTTTTGCAATAGTCTCCATTAAATATCATTCTTCATCAAAATGCTCACGCCATGCTTTTTTGAAGTCTGCTTGATATGACCTTACCGCGTCAACCGCTTTCTTAAGGTCTGCCGGTTTTATTCCTTTATTCTCCACCACTTCAAGTGTTTCAACATCGATTTTCGCTTTTCCGTCTCCGTTCTGAACGTGGACGTGGATTGGCAGGTGTTCTTCAGAATAGAAGTAAAACCGCAAACCAAACAAGTACATTATAGTAGGCATAAGATTATGTGTTTAATGACGCAAATATAGGTATAAATTTTTATACCTACAAAAAATGTTTAAGAAAAAGTATTTTGTGGTAGTCGTGGGTTGGCGATGGACACAAATGGACCGTATCCCTGTGTCATAAAAGCAGCGCGTCAGAGGGAGTGGGAGGGATAGGGCCGAAGGCCCGTAGATTTGGATACCCTATACCCTAAGTTCTGCGTCTAATATGCAGTATTCTAATAAAAATGGAGTACTTTTGCAGTTTGAAAAATTGTATTCACTGTGAAAGTATTGAAATTCGGAGGCTCGTCCGTAGGATGTAAGGAGAGCATTACCAACCTTAAACAGATTGTTGAGTCACAGCAGGATGATGTGATAGTAGTGGTTTCGGCCCTTGGCGGAATTACTGACAAGCTTATTGCAACCGCAAAGATGGCGGCTAAGGGTGAGCGTCAGTATGAGGC
>JAFZKR010000072.1 GCA_017551845.1 Bacteroidaceae bacterium | reverse complement strand
TTTGAGTTCAGGATAACTTCACCGTTGGCATCCTTGACAACAGGAGCATCGGGACCGCTTACACCGGGATCCTCAACATCTGAGTAGTCACTGTACTGATAGACACCGTCATACTTGAATCCGTAAATCGAACCGAATGCGTTCTTAAGAGCCACATAGGGCAGATAACCGGACTGGTTACGGTAATCAAACTCAGGATTTTTCTTGTCAAGCATGATGGGGTTCATCTCAAGGATCTGGTTCGAGTTGTCGGCGAACGAAATGTTGCCGCTCAAGCTGAACTTACCCTTGGTTATAATTCTGTTGGCATTGACCTGAAGCTCCCAACCTGAGTTCTTCATTGAACCGTCATTGACAACTGCCAGGCTTGAGAAACCTGAGGAAGTAGGAATAGGATAGTTGGAGTTCAACATCTTGGTGACTGTAGCAGTGTAGAGATCCACACTTGCACTCAACCTGTCATGGAAGAAACCGAAGTCAAAACCAAGGTTCCATGACTCCTTCTCCTCCCACTGCATATTGCTCAAACGGATATTTGAAGGATAGATGGTAGATGATCCCAGATAAGCGTCACCTGATGAATATTTACTGTAATAGAGGTCACCTTGTCCGGGTGCGTTACCGGTAATACCCCAGCTGGGACGTACGGAAAGCATGGTAAGATAACCGCTGTCACGGATAGGCTCCATGAAATTCTCATCGATTATGTTCCAACGTCCTGACACTGCCGGGAAGAAACCCCAACGCTTGTTGTCACCGAACTTGGTGCTACCGTCAGCACGCAATGTGAAGTCAGCTGAATACTTGCTCCTGAAAGAGTAGTGAATTGAGAATACTCCGTTGACACTGCGACCCTGTCCGGCACTTGTACCCATACCGTTGTTGGAATCAATCTTACCCTCACCATCGGCAAGCTTGATACGGGAAGGATGCTGATATGTATTGTTGCTTTGTCCCTTGTTGTTGCTACTCTGCACCTGGAACCTGAGCATGGACATCACGGAGTGTCCCTCCCTCTTGAAATGAGGAATGAATGTCAGCTGGTGAGTGGTTGTGATGCTTGAGCTCTTGCTGAATGAACCGGTGGTTCTGTTGGCATTGTCGTCGGCCCAGCCGTCACTGGCAAGACTTGACGGGGTATAATTGTCATTGTTGCTGTTCTGGACGCTGAATGTTATACGGCCGTCATAGGTGAGCTTGGTCTGGTCGTTGTCCAGTCCGAGAAGCTGATAAACCATCTGGAATTCAGGATTCACGTTCAATGAGGTGCTGTAATTCTCCTTCTCATCAGCCTCGGCAAGAGGGTTCGTGTTACGGGGCAGCTCACTTGAAGCTGTAGCAAGCATGTGGTAGTACTCACCGGTCGAATTGCCTTCACCATCCTGATAGTAGATAGCCAGGTTAGGCATCATCTTCATGGCGGTGTTGATACTTGAACCGTTCTGCTTGTTCCTGTTATATACCATACTGAAGTTGGTGACAACCTTGATACGGTCCGACACGAAATAGTCGAATGCCACACGTGTGGTGAAACGTTTCATCTTCTGGCCTATTACGGAACCGGTCTGGTCATCGAAACCTGCCGATATACGGAAGTTGGCCTTGTCACCACCACCTGATACAGATACGTTGTGAGCCTGCTGGATACCGAGTTTCCTTACATGGGATACCCAATCGGTATTCTCCTCGTTGTACATTTCATACTCTGAGAATGAAGGATCGTAGTTAAGCTCTATGATATTGGCAGCGGCATCACTCAGTTCAGGATTGAAGAATGACTCCTTCATGAACATGGTATATTGGTCACCTGTGAGCAACCTGTAGCCATCCGGCTGCCAGTCACCGTTGATACGATATGTATATTGTACACGTGTCTTACCCTTGGCACCACGCTTGGTCTTGATTTCCATTACACCGTTTGAACCGCGGGCACCCCAGATAGCTGTGGCGGCGGCATCTTTCAGAATGGAGATGCTGGCTATATCCTCAGGATTGATGTTGAGGAGCTCTGACACCTTGTCATCATTCTGGGCATCGTTCTGGAAGTCAAAGTTGTTTACAAGGTTCCTGTCAATATCGAAGATGTTGCCATCCACAACGATAAGCGGGTTGGAATCACCGCTCATGGTAGATACGCCACGGAGGTGCATTGTGGAACGGGCACCCAGGTTACCTGAGTCAAACACAATGTCAAGACCTGATACACGACCCTGGAGAGCCTCATCGATTGTGGTGGCACCCAATCCTTCAAGTTCCTCCATGTCAATGGTCTGGATAGCCGATGACTGCTCACGCAGAGGAATGGGAAGACCAGAACCGCCCACTGTACGCTCAGCCTTGATGACAACCTCAGGAATCTCCTGCATGTCCTTCAGGGTGATTTCAAAATAGGTCTTGGTGAAGGGAATGTCGACGGTTTCATAACCTACGTATGAAATCTGCAATCTGTCCTTCGGGTTGACCAGCTTGAATGAGAACTGTCCCTCCATATCGGTGACGGCATGAGCCACAATACGGTTGGAGGCGTCCCTCTCGGTCACGTTAACCATCATCATCGGACCTTCGCTGTCTAAAACGACACCGCTGATAATGTCACCGGCATTCTGAGCGAACAGAAAACCCGGGAGAGAGGTGAGAGCCAAAACGGCGGCTCCTCTCAAAATTATATTCTTTATCTGTTTCATCGTCAATTAATCTGCTGGTTAAAATCAGAAATCGCCATTATTCAAAGTACCATCGATGAGATGGATGACAACGTATGAAGAGGTCTCTAACTCCGTAGCACTTGAGGCACTTGCGTTGTTGTACTCATACTCACGGCACATGATGTTGTAGAGAGGTCTTCCGCTTGTGCTGACAGCAGTAGCGGGATCAACCACCTTGGCAACTGCCTCTCTCATCTGAACCTTCTCAGCTGTCGAGGCTGAAAGGTATGCAGGATTAGCCTTCAGAGCCTTGTCACTCTCAGTGTCAACAACGAAAATCTTGTTGCGGGCGTGATCGTACTTGACGCTCAGTTTGACGAACTGTGAATTGTCGTTCATGTAAGCTGTCTCATAATTGGCCTCACCGAGAGGATTCTCTCTCTTGTCAATAGTGAACTTACCGTTGACATATACAGAGTTATCCTGGATGTGATACTTGACAAAGTCAGTAATCTGCTTCTCCAGCTTGGTGGTATATTTATTGAACCAGGGAGTATTGTATAATACAGAATCCTTGGCCATCGGATTATTAAGTATAGAAGAAGGTATAGAATCGGCCGAGAATTGGCAGAATGAAGCATAGTTGTCAAACATGCTCATAACCTTATTATAACTTGCATCGTTCTTGTTCGGGAGATTAGGCCAGTCCTCTGCTTTCCAATCACCTATCAAATCTATATTCTCATCATAAGTATCCGTGATAGAGTCTATCATCTCTATAGTGAAGAGACGTCCGCTCTTGTAAAGGGCCTTCAAAGCTTTCTCTGTGGGAACATATACGGTATAATGATAAGTGTTCAAAGTGCTCAGGTTCATCCTGCTGCCGATAGCATGCTTGTTCATACTGCCTGCAAAGAGACCCACGCCGTTCACACCGGCAGCCTCCATCAGCCTGAAGAACTCCTGGAACTCAGGATAGTTGACCTCGTCGGACAGAATATCATAGACACTTGACCTTGCTGTGAGCAAAGGCTGGTCAATGACATAAGTCCTACCGTTACCGTCAACGGTTGATGTGGGATCCTTTATCCTGTTAGCCTGGTTATAACGAGTCTTGATGGTAATGGTCTGTACGGCTATGGTGTCAACATTCTCGGTCTCGACCTGATAGCTACCCTTGACCTTACTTGCAAGAGGCATGCCGTTAGGAACATCCTTGTCGCCCGGTGCCCAGTCAAAATAGATGGTACCACGACCTTTTGTCTGGAAATAATTATAGGCTGTTCCTGTTTCGGGATCTATCTCCTCCACATCACCTATTATAACATGGTAGTCCAGAATATCCTCAAGACGATCCTTTATCTGGGCGTCCGTTGCAGTGGAACCTGCTCCGCTCGCATCGATTAAACCGGTCTTGGGATTGTAGGGATAAATTTTAGCCTGAACGGTTTTCTGACGCTCGTCATACTCAAAAACGTATGCACGGAGCAATCCGCCGTTCATAGGAGCATTTCCGTATGATACAGGATCTACATATATCATCTTGTCCTGGAGAGCCTCATCTGTGGAATTGTTGTTACTCACCTCGGGAACAAAGAAACTATAGGTAGCGACCATTGAATTCAGGTAAGCGTCGAACTCAAGTTCGTTGATGGCCCAGTTGATTATCTTGAGCTTTTCGTTCACGAGTACCGGATAAGATACTGAACGGTATGCTGTGGGGCTGAATACAATGTTGGTAAAGAACACTGCACCGTTGCAGCACATCTCAACGTCGTTTACGTTTTCTGGAACGATACCCATCGGATCGTTTGCGTCATTCAGCACGTTCTTGAACTTGCTGGGCACCGAACCAACCAGAGAGTTGAGCATATTGTTGTTCAACAGCTTGATAATCACATTATCCGGCACACTGTCTATATCATAGATGAACTCTTCGACAGTGGTGGGATTGTGGTCAAGACGACCGTATCTCTCCTTAAGGGCCTTACCGCCACCATCGGTCCACCAGCTGAGAAGGACATTATCCTCCGGAACAAGGATTACACCCATGTTCTGCTGCAGGGCTACATTGGCTGCGGTGGTTGAGGAAGTCAGTGAATAATATGTGTTCCACCCCGGATCGAACTTGAGGAGGTTGTCATTGGCAACCACCTGCCTGTCCGGTGTGGTGGCAAGCTTGTTGTTACCCTGTGTGCGCTGTGAGAAATACTGCTTCTGGAAGACGGAGTCGACGACCTCGTCGGGGAAAACACGGAGATTGTCGAAATTCTTGTTTTTCGTATCCGCACGGAGTTCCTTAATCCTTTGCGTGTGAGCCTCACTATAATAAGGTGCACTGTAACGGTCCATGATAGCGCTGTAAGCCTTGGATTTTCCGTTTGTGGCAATGTACTCTGCCATGTTGGGGAGAGAATAGATGACATCGGCCATTACATGGATAAAACCGTTGAAGCACTTCTTGTTCTGGGTCTCGATGCGTATTCCGTTGATACTTGCATCCTTTGACTTGCGCTTCGTTGCCTCGTTAGGACCTGCGGGGTCGTAATCACCCTGGTTGAAGAGGAAATCGTAGTCATCGTTCGTGATCTTCTTGGAGGTCAAGAACTTGTTTACGAACATAACCATAGGCCTGTCTGTTCCGTCCTGAAGCACTGCAACGTCTTCACTCTGGTTCCTATAGTACTTCCAATGCTTGGTAAGAGGCATTTCACTAGGTTTCATCACAGCGACTGAATCATAGATGGATATGGAAGATATCCTACGCATGCAGTCGCCGAGAGTGGGACCCTCACTGCTTGAGAGCATGGCCACCTGATATACGTTGTTCAGCATGGCGCCGTTCAAAAGCATCTTCTTCTGTGCAAGACTCAGTTCATCGTAGTTCCTGACAGGAGTTCCGTCGGCCTTCCTGAAGATGCCCTTGGCATAGAAACGCTCGAAAGCATCATCATCGGCCACAAAGAGCGTCTTACTACCGGTCCTGGCCAACACATTGGTGTAGTTGAGGTCATCAATCAACCTCACGAAAGTAGTGAACTTGCCGGTATAGTCAATACCGTCTTCACTCACAAAACCCTCTTCCAAGGTCTCATAGATACTGGTACCGAGCCATTCGGGATCCCTCTTGTCGAGATCGTAATCAGTGCATGACGAAATACCCCAAGCGACTGTTACTGCCAGACAAGCGAATCCGAGGATACGAGTACGCTTTTCTTGAAAATTGATTTTTTTCATTTAACAGGTTATTTGTTTATTGTTGAATTATCTTGGAAATCCGCTGATACGCTTTCAATCCATTCCCTCAATGGTTTTGATACGACCTTCTGAATCATACTCAAGCTCGCAAACCTTGAGGCTGCGCAGCCACGACTTGCCTCCTGAAGGCACACTGTCATGATGGAAAAGATACCACTTCCCCTTGTACTCTATTATAGAATGGTGTGTAGTCCAGCCCACTACTGGAGTGAGAATTACACCCTGATAGGTGAAAGGTCCGAAACGGTTGTCACCCGTAGCATAGCAGAGCATGTGGGTGTCACCTGTGGAATAAGAGAAATAATACTTGCCGTTGTATTTGTGAACCCATTGGGCCTCGAAGAAACGGTGGGGATCATCGGCTGTGAGAGGCTTGCCGTCCTTGTCAACGACCACGACAGGTCTGGGTTCCTCGGCGAACTGGAGCATGTCCTTGCTCAGACGCACCACGCGGCTGGGAAGAGCCGGCTCCTTGCCTGACGGAAGATATGGCTCCTCAAGGGCTTTGTTGTCCTTGTAACGCTGAAGCTGTCCGCCCCAAAGACCTCCGAAATACATATAGTACTCACCGTCATCATCCTTGAAAACACACATGTCGATGCTGTAACTTCCACGGATGGGATCCGGCTGAGGAATGAACGGACCCTCAGGACGGTCTGCAACAGCCACGCCATGATGGAACACGTCATTCTTGTCCTTCATGGGGAAATACATGTAATACTTGCCGTCTTTTTCGGCTACGTCGCAGTCCCAGAGCTGACGTCCTGCCCATGGTATATCCTCCAGACCGAGAACTTTTCCATGATCAACGACCTCGCCGTTCATGATGTCGTCCGTGGAGAGTACGTGATAATCCTTCATGACGTACTGGTCGCCATTGTCATTCTCGACATTCTCGCATTCCCAGTCATGTGAAGGATAAATGTAAACCCTGCCGTTGAACACATGCACTGAGGGGTCAGCCATGTAATCAGCAGGGAAGAGATAACGTTTCTTCATAAGACTTTTGGTTAATATTTTTTGTAATTACGTCCTTTAAAACACTCAAAAGCGGTCAAAGTTAACGATTATTTTGTTTGCGCGCACTATAAATTAATAAAAATTTCATGTTTGAAGGTGTTTTTTTACTTCAACTCGCTTTTCACTGGTTCATGTCAACCCAAAACATGAAAACAAAAACGGGAAAAAGGAACACGGGAAAAGAAAACTTAATGACCGTCGGACGTAAAAAGAGCAAGGGGCTGCAAAAGCAGCCCCTGTTCCATTCTTCATGTATCTTCCCAGACGCTCGAAGAATAATTCACGAAAGTCAATTACTAACCAAATATGTGCATGAAAACTTACGTCGCAAAGTTACACCCGTCCCATGACCCTGCAAAACCGCCACGTCCCATAGAAATTAACTTTTGAACCGTTGTGTCCATTACAGAAACCATTTTCATTAAATCATGTTTCAGATTAATTAAATTTTATTCCAAAAATATGGGCCACAAATACTTGTAGAAGGTTTCTGAAAAAATCCCCAAAAAGAGGCCTTAAAAGGAAGAAAAGAGGCCAATAATGACCTCTTTTCAAGCTGTCGTACCCGGATTCGAACCAGGACAAACAGAACCAAAACCTGTTGTGCTACCATTACACCATACGACAATGCCTTAAAGACGATAGGGACAAACCCTGAATCCGGATGCAAAGATAGTGCAAAAACTTTATTCCGCTATCAGCAGATAGTAGTTCTTCTTGCCTCTCTGCAACAGAATATAGCGTCCGTCTATCAAGTCAGTCTCAACGAATATGCGGGAGTGGTCATATGTCTTCTCTTTGTTGATGGAGACGCCTCCACCCTGCATCATCTTCCTGGCCTCGCTCTTGGAGAAGAACACAGGGCATACATCGGTAAGAAAATCCGAAGCCTTGATCTGCTCACTGAGCCGCTTCCTGTCAAAACGGTATTGGGGGACACCGTCAAAAACGGAAAGAAGAGTGGATTCATCGATTGATTTCAGCTGGTCAGACGATCCCGAACTGCTGAAAAGGATTTCCGAAGCCGATGCTGCCGACTCATAATCCTCAACACTGTGCACCATACAAGTGACATCCTTGGCTAGACGTTTCTGCAGAAGACGCAGATGGGGCTCTGCCTCATGACGGGAGATAAGATCCTCGCACTCCTCCTTTGTGATATTGGTGAATATCTTGATGTAACGGCGTGCATCCTCATCGCTCACATTCAGCCAGAACTGGTAGAACTTGTAAGGCGATGTGTATTCGGGGTTCAGCCATACGTTACCACCCTCGGTTTTTCCGAACTTGGTACCGTCGGACTTGGTTATAAGAGGACAGGTAAGAGCGAAACATTCGGTTCCGTTGATGCGGCGTATAAGCTCCGCACCTGTAGTGATATTACCCCACTGGTCAGCGCCACCCATCTGAAGTTTGCAGTTCTTATGTTCGTTAAGATAGAGAAAATCGTATCCCTGAAGCAGCTGATAGGTAAATTCCGTGAAAGAGAGTCCGTCCCTTGCCTCACCGTTGAGACGTTTTTTGACGGAGTCCTTGGCCATCATGTAATTCACAGTGATATGTTTGCCTATATCCCGTGAGAACTCCAGGAAAGTCAGGTTCTTCAACCAGTCATAATTATTTACAAGTTCAGCCTTATTCGAAGCATCGCTGTCAAAATCAAGGAACTTAGCGAGCTGTTTCTTAATGCACTCGACATTATGACGCAGAGTATCCTCGTTCAACAGGTTGCGTTCCTGCGATTTGCCGCTCGGGTCACCTATCATGCCGGTTGCTCCGCCGATGAGAGCCATCGGTTTGTGTCCGCACCTCTGGAAATGACGCAAAATCATTATACTGCACAAATGTCCGATGTGAAGGGAGTCAGCGGTGGGATCAAATCCTACATAAGCTGTGACCTGCTCCTTCTTGAGGAGTTCATCGGTCCCGGGCATCATCTGGTGAACCATACCCCTCCATGTAAGTTCTTCTACAAAATCTGTCATCGTTATGTTGTTTTGGTCCGCAAAGGTACAACTCTTAAGCGAACAGTGCAAATTCATGCGAAAAAGTCTGAGATATTGGATTCAATGAGCTTCTCCGTCCGCAGATAATCCAACTCCCTGAAACCGGCTATTCTTCCGATAACGGTCCGTATATCGCATTTCCCGTCAGTCTCCGCCAACAGGGATTCCTGAGGAAATGCTTTGAGGGTCTCTTCACGGGCGGTGCAGCCTGAAGCGAGGAAAAAACCGCAACCTATAAGTTGGCGAGCCTGTTCAGGGCCACCCCGGAAACCATGAATCAACCATTTCTGAGACGGCTTGAGGCTGTTTTTCAACCGTATTATCCTGTCGAAATACCTAACCACATGCAGGATCATGGGTTTGGAATGAGTCTCACTCAATTCAAACTGCCGTAAAAAAGCCTTCTCCTGAAGTTCCGGAGCGGGACCGCGAAGGGTATCAAAACCACACTCTCCAACCGCCAGTACCTGCGGCGATGCAAGAAGCTTTTCCAAACTGCGGAAAGACTCATCATCATCGCCCGTGACATCCCAGGGGTGAAGTCCCGCACTGAAGAGATGGCCGTGTCCTACAGGTAAAGGACCACACCCTATGCACACTAATGCCGTTCCCGGGACTTCAGGAAGAATATGTGTATGAATATCTATTATCTTCATTTCACGGAACGGGATCATATCCTGAGCCGCCTCCGGGGCGGCATCTCAAAATACGTTTGAAAGCAAGCCAACTCCCTTTGAAAGGACCATGTTTCCGGAGAGCCTCGATGGCATACTCTGAACATGTGGGAACAAAACGGCAGGAAGGAGGAGTCAAAGGAGAGATGAACTTCCGGTAAAAACGGATGGGGAGAATAAGCAGCCAGCTGGCACCAATTGCGATTTTTCTTGACAAATTACTCATACTTCATCCTTCTGTACGGAACTGTTTTCCGATGACAGTACCGAGAGTAACCGGTCAAAGGCGGACCTGAGCCTGGGAACAAGTTTCTCAGTTTCCCACAATGTGTTGTCGGTAAACAGAATTCCTATCAACAGACATTTCCCCCGATTCTTCACAAACTGTTTGAGTTCTCCGCACTCAAGCCGGTAGAATTCTCTCAGCTGCCTCTTGACACGATTACGGTCAACGGCATGACGGAATCTACGTTTGGGTACGCTAAGAAGGACCTGCACCTTGCCGGTCTCTCCTGACGGAAGCTCCAACCAGACAAGCCTGACAGGAAAAGACCCGACAGAACGATTGCCTTCATTGAAGAGACGGTCAGTCAGCTTACCGCTGCAGAGACGCTCTGATTTGTCAAAGCCGTAAACCTTGTTCATACATATAAAAAATGCGGGTCCCTAACGGTTATCAAACAGCAGGGACCCGTATAAGTTCAGTAAAGATTACTTTTTCACTTCCGACAGATACTTGTCAATTGCCGCTGACATAGAAGTTATTCCAGGCACGGGAGCTTCAATGTCCAGCCTGAGTCCTGCATTACGGATGGCATCGGCTGTAGTCTGTCCAAAACAGCCTATTATCTTGTTTCCCTGTACGAAATCAGGAGCGTTGCTCTTCAGCGACTCTATTCCGGCCGGACTGAAGAATACGATCATGTCATATGACTTGAGTTCCTCAGCATCGACTTCATTGCTCACAGTCCTGTACATGACAGCCTCGGTGTGGCTAATGCCGTTTGCGTCAAGAAGTGATTTGAGTTCGTCAGTGTGAACATTGGACATGGGAATCAGGTACTTCTCGGTCTTGTGCTTCAGAATGGGAGTGAGCAGGCTGTCAACCTTACCGGTCGTGCCGAAAAAGACCTTGCGTTTCCTGTACTGGACATACTTTTGGATATAGAGGGAAACTGTCTCAGTTATGCAGAAGTATTTCATGTCATCCGGAACATTGACTCTCAATTCAGCGCAAAGGTTAAAGAAATGATCCACGGCATGACGGGAAGTGAACACTACAGCCGTATGGTCTAGGATGGAAACTCTCTGCTGTCTGAATTCCTTGGCTGTAAGGCTTTCAACGCGGATGAACGGCTTGAAAACGAATTCAACGCCGTATTTCTCAGCCAAATCGAAATAAGGGGACTTGCCATTTGCAGGCTGAGGCTGAGAGATGAGGATTCTCTTGATTTCCAAGGTCTGGATGTTTTAAATTGAATACATAACCCGCATCAGTACCGGGATGGCCAAAGCCAAAGGACTGAATTCGAGCGCACAAAGGTAGTAAAAAAAATCTAATCCGCTAACTTTATTTTTAAATAACGAACTCTTGATCTTGTAAATTACCCCTAATTCGATGAAAACAGGCACCGAAAAAGCCAATATCATGCCGTACAGGCGGGGTATTCCGAAGAAAGTCACAATCAGAGCCACGACAAGGAACATAACTCCGGAAACAGAAAATAACATATTGAAGAAACCGTTCCAGCGGGACGGTTTCACTGAGATTATCTGCTTACGGAAAAGACGGCTGTTCACACTCATATAGAGAATAAGTTTAACAAGATAGAAACACGCAGCGAAAAACGATCCGAATGCAAAAAGAATAAGCCCACGACCGCCATCCAGAGAAAAATCCCCTTCAATTGAACAAAGCATCAGACCAAAGGAGGCACATGATGCCAGAAAAACCACGATACCACGGAAAAGAGAGCCCGAAGGATATATGAACTCCGTATCGGAACTCCTGTAACGGAACATCGAAGCTATTGATTCCACATAACAGTGTCTCTCTGGTCCTATAGTCAGAACCATGACCAGAACCACAATAATGAGCAACAGCAGAAAACAGTCCATTCCTGACATCTCTTCCGAAAACTGGAAATGCGGGAACTGTATCATATTTGACGTACAGAGAGTTAAATCAGTTATATTTGTCAACGGGGCATACCCACTCCGGTGAGCTCTCAATTATTTCCATAACCTGTTCTGGAGTCATAGCCACTTCCCAGGCGGAAAGGAAAGCCTTGTTCATGAAATTGCGCTCCACGGCACGGTCAAGCAGAAGGAGAAGAGGGTCATAATAACCGTCGGTGTTGAGAATAACAACGGGTTTTGAAAAAAGACCCAGCATTTTCCAGGTAATGATTTCAAGAAGTTCCTCCAGAGTTCCGGTTCCTCCGGGAAGAGCTACCACAGCATCGGCCATACCCGCCATAAGCTCTTTGCGCTGGTGCATATCATCGGTCCTGATAACCTCCGAGAGCCCCTCATACATCCATCCATTCTCTACCATGAACTTAGGTATGATACCAATAACATACCCACCGCTCCGGAGTGAGCCCTCTTCGACGGCTGCCATCAAACCAGAGACGCCACCACCTGTAATTATGGTCCGTCCTGAGGTTGCCATAAGGGATCCCAGAAGGTAAGCAGCATCGGAAAAGACCTTCTCGACCCTTGGACTGGATGCGCCATAAACCACAATCTTTTTTCTATCCATTGTACAGGCTATATGTATCTGTTATTCAATAACGATAGTGCTCAGCTTTATATGGCCCATCTACAGGTACACCTATATAATCCGCCTGAGTCTGAGTGAGCCTGGTAAGATGTACGCCTATACTCTCAAGATGCAGACGGGCCACCTCCTCGTCAAGATGTTTGGGAAGGCGGAAGACATCGACCGGATAATCCTTGCTGAAAAGTTCAATCTGAGCCAGCGTCTGGTTGGTGAAACTGTTACTCATGACAAAGCTGGGATGTCCTGTAGCACAACCCAAATTCACCAAACGGCCATCAGCAAGCAGGATGATACTGTGCCCGTCTGGGAAGAACCAGCGGTCCACCTGAGGTTTTATGTTCTGACACTTCATGCCAGGCAGTTTCTTAAGTTTTTCAACCTGAATCTCACTGTCGAAATGGCCTATGTTGCACACGATTGCCTGGTCAGGCATTACTTTCAGATGCTCCGTGGTTATTACATCTATATTTCCGGTAGTAGTCACGAAAATATTCCCGACGGGAGCCGCCTCCTCCATTGTCACAACCTCATAACCCTCCATAGCAGCCTGAAGTGCACATATCGGATCAATCTCGGTAATCAGTACCCGGGCTCCGTAAGAACGCATACTCTGAGCACATCCCTTGCCCACTTCGCCAAAGCCGCACACCACACAAACCTTACCGGCAATCATAACATCGGTGGCACGCTTGATTCCGTCAGCCAATGACTCACGGCATCCGTAGAGGTTATCGAACTTGCTCTTGGTTACTGAGTCGTTAACATTGAAAGCGGGAAACAGCAACTCACCGTTCTGTTGCATACGGTATAGACGGTGTACGCCTGTGGTGGTTTCTTCGCTCACTCCACGTATTCCGGCGGCCATATTACGCCAGTAACTGCCACCTCGGACTTCAAACACCTGCTTGAGAGCAGCCAAGAGCTCACGTTCATCGGCCGACTCCGCATCATAATCCAGAGCCTTGGGGTCTTTCTCTCCCTTTACTCCCAGATGTATCATAAGCGTGGCATCACCACCGTCATCTACAATCATATTGGGACCGCCTTCAGGAAAGTTCAGGGCTTGGAGCGTACACCACCAGTACTCCTGCGCAGTTTCACCTTTCCAGGCAAATACTGCGGCACTGCCGGCCGCAGCAATGGCGGCAGCGGCGTGGTCCTGAGTCGAATATATGTTGCAGGAACACCAGCGTATCTCAGCACCTAATTCATGCAGTGTCTCGATTAGGACGGCAGTCTGAATTGTCATGTGCAGGGAACCCATGATACGGGCACCCTTGAGCGGTTTTGAGTCACGATACTTCCTGCGGAGAGCCATCAGGCCCGGCATCTCTTTCTCGGCCATCTCAATCTCCTTGCGTCCGAAATCGGCCAGTTTTATATCTGCCACCTTGTACGGCAGGTCGGTGTATAGTTCCATTTCCAAAAATGTGTACTGGTTTGTTCTGAGGTGCAAATATAGTTAATTTTCATCATTTTCCCCATGATGCCCGATCCAGGCTGCGATAACCTATAGCCTCGGCAATATGTTGTGGAGAGACGGTACGGGAACTTTCCATATCGGCTATTGTACGGGCCACTTTGAGGATACGGTCGTATGCACGGGCCGACAGGTTAAGGCGGTTCATGGCTTCTCCCAATATACGGATAGCGGCCGGATCCGCCATAACGTACTTACGAAGCATGCGAGAGCTCATTTGAGCATTGCAATATATTCCGTTTTCATCGGTAAATCTCTCCGACTGGACGGCCCTGACAGCTATCACACGTTCCCTGATTGACGAACTTGTTTCAGCTTTCACATCCGATGTCATATCGTCAAACCCTACCGGCATGATTTCACACTGAAGGTCAAAACGGTCCATCAGCGGTCCAGATATTCTCCCAAGATAACGTTCAATTGCAGAAGGTGTACAGCTGCACTCTTTCGTGGGATGATTATAATAACCGCAAGGGCAGGGATTCATTGATGCAACCAACATGAATGATGCAGGATATTCTACTCTGTATTTGGCTCTGGAAATCACGATTGTCCGCTCTTCAAGCGGCTGCCGCAACACTTCGAGAGCGGATCGTGAAAACTCCGGCAATTCATCAAGATAGAGTATCCCGTTATGTGCCAATGATATTTCTCCAGGCTGTGCATTGCAGCCGCCTCCTGTAAGGGCCACATTGGTTATTGTATGGTGAGGATGGCGGAAAGGACGTTCCCGGATGAGTGCAGAACCTTGTCCGGTGAAACCCGCGACCGAATGGATACGGGTAGTCTCAATGCTCTCTTTCTCGGTAAGCGGAGGAAGAATTGAAGGCAATGCTCTGGCCATCATGGATTTGCCGCTGCCGGGAGGACCTATCATAATAATATTGTGACCTCCGCTCGCAGCTACCTCAAGAGCACGTTTTACAGCAGTCTGTCCCTTTACGTCAGAAAAATCGGAACCGCAGCATAGCGATTCGCAAAAAGGAGGGAATACGCTTTTCTCCAACGGTTTGATATGTCCGGGTAATCCGTTAAGCAGGTCAACCACTTGTCGGAGATTTCGTGCTCCGTATACTGCCAACCCGTCTATTACGGCAGCTTCAGGGGCGTTCTGTTCCGGCAGGATTATGCCTTTGAATCCTTCTGACCGTGCCTTGATGGCCATAGACAACGCTCCGCGTACAGACTGTAGCGTTCCGTCAAGCCCCAACTCCCCCATAATGACATAATGGTCAAGCTCTTCAGTGGACAGTTCTCCAATGGAAGCCATAATGCCTATAGCGAGAGGAAGGTCGTATGCCGCACCCTCCTTGCGTATGTCAGCAGGAGCCATATTGATGATAATCTGGCAAGAAGGAAACTTGTAACCGTTTACATTGAATGCGGAGATAATCCGTTCATGGCTCTCCTTGACTGCACTGTCAGGTAGTCCAACAAGAAAAAATCTGATACCTCGTGAGGTGTTAGCCTCAATAGTCACGATGTAAGCGTCTATCCCCTGGACAGCCGCTCCATAAACTTTGATAAGCATGGTAGGAATGGTATAAAAGGTTTATAAGGTTTTTCATTGGAAATACAATGGAATCACATACCTGTGATACGGAATTTTCTCGGTGTTATCGGTTCGGCTTTCTTTATTGTAGGCAGTTCGGAATCAAGCCGCAAATCCATCTCGGTCAAAGAGTTTGTCTTGAGAATGATTCTTTTCAGACCGGAAAAAAGGACATACACCGGCAGTTCCTTAATAAAGCCTTCGCGGATAAGCCGGCTGTTCCATCCTTCGGTGTCACAATATGATACCCAATCCAAAGTATCCCTAGCCACAGCCTCTTTCCAACGTCGGAAATTGGTATCGATTGAAATATCGGCAATGGTGAAAAGGCGGTCTGAGTAGAACTCCTTGAAACGGGACATCTGCTTTCTCGCCTCATTACTCTCCTCATCCCAAGAGGCCCAGATACAGACTAACAGATGCCGGTTATCTCCGATTCCCATGAAAGGAGTCCTTGACATAGTGGTGTCAATAACATCGAAAGCCGTCATGTAATTGTTGCCCGAAGTCTCTCCTCCGAACCCGGATTTAAGCTGCACCACAAAGGGAGAGTCCTGCATGTTTCCGCTCATTCTCTTGAGGAGAGCTTCAATCTCTTTCTGGTCGGAATGATACCTCTGAACCATATATTGGTATATCAGCATGGGAGTAACCTCGCTGAACGGATCGGTCTTAATGAAGGAATCTATGCACTCCGACATCCGGCTCTCACTCATCCCGTCATCTATTTTTTCCCTGAAAGACTGGTATGAGTCATTGTAACGACCTCCTCCTATCACGATGTCACCACTGTCAGGAATAGTTATCTGTGCTGTCAGATTCTTTTCGGCAAAGAGAGCCTGACTGGTTCCGTCAGGAAATATAAGCAGCAGAGGTGTTACGGTATCGGGCGTAAAAGACCAAACGAAGGAGCCGTCGGCAGGAAAAATGGTGTCAATACGGTCAAAACGGTTATCTATTCCGGTAACCAGAATCATGCTGTCGGTCACAGTACTCCCTTGCGAGGTGTAAACACCTTTCAAAACGAACCTGTCTTTCTCTTTATGGCATGAGACAACAGCCACAAAAAGCACTAAAACCAGTATAGCCGGAAACGGACACCTTTTCATATATATAAGGCTATTTTGAAGCTCTTTTCCTCTCCAGTTCATTGAGAATGATCTTGCGCATTCGCATGCTCTTGGGGGTCACCTCCACATACTCGTCATTCTTTATGTACTCAAGTGCCTCCTCAAGCGAGAATACTACGGGAGGAGCCAGATGGGCCTTCTCATCGGAACCACTTGCACGCATGTTGGTGAGCTGCTTGCTCTTGGTCACGTTTATGACAAGATCCTTCTCGTGCACATGTTCTCCCACTACCTGCCCGGCATAGACCTGATCCTGAGGATTGACGAAGAACCTTCCCCTGTCCTGTAGCTTGTCAAGCGCATATGCGAATACTGTACCTGTCTCCATCGCTACCATGGAACCGTTGACCCTCCGTTCTATCTCACCCTTGTAAGGCTGGTACTCTTTGAAGCGGTGAGCCATCACAGCCTCTCCCTGCGATGCAGTCAGCACATTAGTCCTGAGTCCGATAATACCTCGTGAAGGTATCTCGAATACTATAACCACACGATCTCCTTGGGTATCCATTGAAATCATTTCACCCTTACGTTTGGTGGCCAGGTCTATCATCTTGCTGGCGAACTCCTCCGGTACGCTGATGGTAAGCTCTTCGATGGGTTCGCAGTTCCGGCCGTCAATCTCCTTCATTATAACCTGAGGCTGACCCACCTGCAGTTCATAGCCTTCACGCCTCATAGTCTCAATCAGTATTGACAGATGCAACACACCACGGCCGGAGACAATCCACTTGCCGTCATCCTCGGCACGATGCACCCTAAGGGCAAGATTCTTGTCTAGTTCCAGTTCCAGTCGATCCTGAATATGGCGTGAGGTAACATATTTACCCTCCTTGCCGAAGAAGGGTGAGTCGTTTATTGAGAAGAGCATACTCATGGTAGGCTCATCAATGGCAATGGGAGGCAAAGGATCCGGGTTCTCTGCGTCGCAGATAGTATCACCTATCTCGAACTTCTCCAATCCAACTATAGCGCAGATATCACCTGACTCAACCGTGGGAACACGCTTGCGTCCCATGCCCACGAATGTATGGAGTTCCTTTATTTTAACTTTCTCCTTACTGCCGTCACGATGGGCCAGAGTGCAGGTCATTCCCTCGTTCAGGGTACCGCGGTTCACACGGCCTACAGCTATGCGACCGGTATAGGAAGAGTAATCAAGCGAGGTTATCAGCATCTGCAGTGTTCCCTCCTCCTGTTTGGGAGCGGGTATGTGCTCTATGATGGCATCCAAAAGAGGATAGATGTTGTCCGTGGGCTCACGCCAGTCCGTACTCATCCAGTTCTGTTTGGCCGAACCGTACAGTACGGGGAAATCAAGCTGTTCCTCCGTCGCGTCAAGAGCAAACATGAGATCGAACACCATTTCATAAACCTCCTCGGGACGACAGTTAGGCTTATCAACCTTATTTACCACTACTATAGGCTTGAGTCCTATCTGCAAGGCTTTCTGCAGGACGAAACGTGTTTGCGGCATGGGGCCCTCGAAAGCATCCACCAGAAGGATGCAGCCATCCGCCATATTCAGGACACGTTCCACTTCACCTCCGAAGTCAGAGTGTCCCGGGGTATCTATTATGTTTATTTTCGTCTCCTTGTAATTAATGGAGACATTCTTGGATAGAATCGTAATACCACGCTCACGCTCCAGGTCGTTGTTGTCGAGCATAAGTTCGCCCTTGGCCTGATTGTCACGGAAGAGATTGCCGGCTATCATCATTTTGTCAACAAGCGTTGTCTTTCCATGATCGACGTGTGCAATGATTGCTATATTCCTTATATTCATACTCTATTCCTTATATATCATCGGCTGCAAAGTTACGGCAAAAATGTTATAAAAAAGATTGCATATTAAAAAAGAAGAGGTAACTTTGCGCCCGCTAAACGAGTTTTCACATTAATTACAGGAAAATGTATTTAGACAAAGAGAAAAAACAAGAAATCTTTGGAAAGTACGGAAAGTCCAACACGGATACCGGGTCCCCTGAGTCCCAGATAGCCTTGTTCTCATACCGTATATCCCATTTGACGGAACATCTTAAGGAGAACCGTAAGGATTATAGCACCGAAAGGGCTCTGACCCAGTTGGTCGGCAAGCGTCGCGCACTGCTCAATTACCTCAAGGAGAGGGATATCGAGCGCTACCGTGCAATTGTCAAGGAACTGGGCCTGCGCAAGTAAGGCTAGTGATGAAAAAAGAGGGTTGGTCAATAGGCCAACCCTCTTTTTTCATCACTGTAGTCACAGACCTTTTCTAATTTCCCATTTAAGCAAACCGAGAACTTTTTTATACCTTTGCGGACTGAAAAAAATGATTGACAATAATATGAAAGAGTACAAGAGGATTCTGGTTACATCGGCTCTGCCCTACGCCAACGGCCCGCTGCACATAGGACATCTGGCAGGCGCTTACGTTCCGGCCGATATTTATGTCCGTTACCAACGTCTCAAAAAGGTAGATGTGATGTTCATTGGAGGCAGTGACGAGCACGGAGTGCCTATCACTATCCGCGCCAAGAAAGAGGGCGTTACCCCCAAGGAGATCATTGACCGCTACCACTATCAGATGAAGGATACCTTCAAGGGTATGGGCATATCGTACGATATCTACGGACGTACCAGTTCTCCCGTACACCATAAGCTGGCTGCCGATTTCTTCCGCAAGCTGTACGATACCGGCAAGTTCATACAGAAGACAAGTGAGCAGTACTATGACGAGGAGGCCCACATGTTCCTGGCCGACCGATACATAACCGGCGAGTGCCCTCACTGCCACTATGACCACGCATACGGTGACCAGTGCGAAAAGTGCGGTACATCACTCTCACCCACAGAGCTCATCAACCCGGTCAGCACCGTAAGCGGCAGCAAGCCCGTAATGAAGGAGACAACACACTGGTACCTGCCTCTGGAGCAGTATCAGGAGTGGCTTGAAAAATGGATATTGCAGGAGCACAAAGAGTGGCGTCCCAATGTCTATGGACAGTGCAAGAGCTGGCTTGACATGGGTCTTCAGCCCCGCGCCGTGAGCCGCGACCTGGATTGGGGTATACCCGTTCCCGTTGAGGGCGCCGAGGGCAAGGTCCTGTACGTATGGTTCGATGCTCCCATAGGCTACATAAGCAACACCAAGGAGTATTGCGACCAGCATCCCGAGCGCGGCAGCTGGGAAACATGGTGGAAGGATCCCGACACCCGTCTGATCCACTTTATCGGTAAGGACAACATAGTATTCCACTGCATAGTGTTCCCCTCAATGCTTAAAGCCGAGGGTTCATTCATACTTCCCGACAACGTTCCCAGCAATGAGTTCCTGAACCTGGAGGATGACAAGATCTCCACCTCACGCAACTGGGCCGTATGGGTACACGAGTACCTGGAGGATTTCCCCGGCAAGGCCGATGTAATGCGCTACGTGCTTACCGCCAATGCTCCCGAGACCAAGGACAACAACTTTACATGGAAGGATTTCCAGGCCCGCAATAACAATGAGTTGGTTGCCATTTACGGTAATTTTGTTAACCGCGCCCTGGTTCTGACACAGAAATACTTTGACGGCGTGGTTCCCCCATGCGGTGAACTGAATGACTATGACCGCGACACCCTTAAGGAGTTTGCCGATGTAAAGAAGCAGCTTGAGTCATTGCTTGACAACTTCAAGTTCCGCGAGGCACAGAAGGAGGCCATGAACCTGGCCCGCATAGGTAACAAGTACCTGGCCGATACCGAGCCCTGGAAACTGGCCAAGACCGATATGAAGCGTGTTGAGACAATCCTTAACATAGCCCTGCAGCTGGTTGCCAACCTGGCAATCGCATTCGAGCCGTTCCTGCCGTTCTCAAGTGAGAAACTGCGCGGCATGATTGCTCTGGAAGGTGCTCAGTGGGACCGTCTGGGTGCAATTGACCTGCTCCCCGCCGGCCACAAACTAACCAAGCCCGAACTGCTGTTTGAGAAGATTGAAGATGATGCCATTGAGGCTCAGATCCAGAAATTGCTCAAGCGCAAAGAAGAGAATGAGAAGGCTGCCGCAGCAGCACAGCCTGCCAACCCCATTAAGGCAAACATCCAGTTCCCGGAGTTTGAGAAACTGGATATCCGCGTAGGCACAGTACTTGAGTGCACCAAGGTTCCCAAGGCAGATAAACTGCTCCAGTTCAAGATTGATGACGGCTTGGGAGGCCGTACCATCCTTTCAGGCATTGCCCAGTGGTACAAGCCCGAGGATCTGCTAGGCAAACAGGTTTGCTTTATTGCCAATCTGGCACCGCGTACAATACGTGGCATTGAGAGCCAGGGCATGATACTGAGCGCACTCGATGCCGACGGCACACTGACCGTGACAACAGTTCAACGTCCCGTAAAACCAGGTAGTGAAGTCTGCTAAAAAACTACTATGAATACAGTCGGAGTCATACTTGCAGCAGGCTCCGGTTCAAGAACCGGCTTTTCCACCCCTAAGCAGTTCCTGCCATTGGGGGGAAAGACTGTATTGGAACACTCCGTACAGACTTTCCACAACCATCCCGGCATAGACCAGGTGGTGATTGTTACCGCACCACAGTTCATTGCTTGGGTTGAAAACCTCATCTCAGCACATAATTGGACCAAGGTGTCTGCAGTATTGCCCGGTGGAAAGGAGCGTTTTGACTCCAGTCTGGCAGCAGTACGTTATTTTGCCGGCAATCCTGACGCAGTAATGCTATTCCACGATGCTGCCCGCCCGTTAGTATCTGAACAGATAATTACCGATACATTAAAGGCAATGGAAAAGTACGATGCCGTAGATGTGGCCATACCTACAGTTGATACGATTGTACAATGTGATGCAGCCGGAACGGTTATGGAATCAATTCAGGAACGACACCTACTGTGGAGGATGCAGACTCCGCAGGGTTTCCGCCAGAAAACCATACAGGAGGCATACTGCATAGCCCTGCAGGATCCGGCTTTCACTGCTACCGATGACTGCGGAACTGTATTGCGTTACCTCCCGGACGTGAAGATTGGCATAGTACGAGGAAGCGAAAGAAATATCAAGCTGACTTACGCTGACGACCTCTCCTTATTAGAGTTCCTGCTATCAAAGCAAGGAGAGTAAGGTACATTATCCCCACAAAAATCCCGGAAAGAAGATTTCCCTTCCTGACACTGTCAGGACGGAACTCGAACACTATTTTATGATTTCCTGCCGGGACATTGATTGCCCTGAGCAGATAGTTCACACGGAAAATCTCACATGGATTGCCGTCAACATAGGCTTTCCATCCGTAAGGGTAATATATTTCCGAGAACACTATTGTACCATCTGCCGATGAGCTCGAACTGTACGTGAGGGCATCGGGCGCATAGGTATTAAGCTTTATTGTGGCCGAGTTATCATGGCCGGGACGGAAATCTTTCACAAACGCTGAAAAATCATCGTCAAGCACCGCCGTGTTTCTCAGATTTATGCTGCTCAGAGCGGCACACTCCTCCACCGGCCCCGGAACTACCACCACGGAATCCACAAACCAGGCATTACCCATGGCGCCCGGATTCCTGAGCGGGGCGGGATTACCATCCTCGCCTTTGGTAATTATATACTTGCCGTTTAGCATGCTCACTATTCCTATATCTGCCTTGGAAAGATATTCGTCTATGATATCCTGATAACGGCGCAGCTTGGCAGCACTGTAACCACCAAGTGATTTGAGATAATAGGAGGTACGTGCATCGTTAAAGGTATTGGCAGCAAGGTTGAATACTCGAAAATGGGGATCAGGGTCTGAGAGTATGGCCTTCTCGTAGGGTTGCATGGCAAAACTATTTTTACTCTGTTTAGGAGTGACGTAGTTGCTGTCATTCAGGAAACGGCGGTCAATGGGCCACATGTCGGCTATTACTATGATTCCCAATCCTATTACCATTATGTTCTGTCTGATCTTGCCGTTGGAATAGAGCCAAACCACAGCAGCCGTAAGAAGCACAAACAGAAGTGAACGGAAAGAATCACTCCGAAGCATGGAGGCACGGTCATCAATCAGAGCAGCGTACAGCCAATCCGGCCATGCATCCTGGATGCTTGCATCGTAGGATGATGTAAAGGAGAGCATGGAACCTCCGAACAGAGCTAGTAAGAGACATATACCACCTGTCACTCCTGCCGAGATATAGATGCTGCGGTTCAGTTCCCCTTTATTCGTCTCACCTTCCATAATCTGTTTCATGGCAAGGAAGCCAAGTAAAGGCATGGTAACCTCGGCCACAATCAATATGGAGGATACGGAACGGAACTTGTCATAGAGAGGGAACCAGTTGAAAAAGAATTCCGTGAGCCCCATCCAGTTCTTACCCCAAGAAAGGGCAAACGAAAGGACTGTTGCTATGAGCAAACCCCATTTATAGGGACCTTTCACAATAAGGAGTCCCAACAGGAAAAGGAAACATACAGCCGCTCCTGCATAAACAGACCCTACGGTAAACGGTTGTTCACCCCAATATGTGGGAGCTTGCTGACTGATCTGTTTCGCATCGGATCTAGGAACACCGTTTTTGACCATAACACGGTACAGCTCTGAATCCGTGCCGAGATCGTAACCCGATGCTGTTCCCATAAATCCCGGTATCAGGAAAGTGAGCGATTCATCTATACCGTAGCTCCAAGCTGTGGCATAATCCAGGTTCAGACCCTTGGTCTTGTTGGAATCTGATTCAGGTGTGAGTTCGGAATGTCCTCCACGCATGGTCTCAGTGGCATATTCACGGTTGGCGAAAACATTGGCCGTACCTGTTCCCATTCCCACACCTACGGAAAGTACGAAAAGAAGTGTCGCTATACCTAATTCCTTGTATCTTTTTTCCTTGACATGAATATAGATTTCAACAAGGAAGAGAAAGCCTATGAGCATGTACATGTAGTAAGCCATCTGAGGATGAGGTGTGAATCCCATTGCGGTGAACACCATGACCAGAGCGACTCCCCACCCGTACCTTTTGTTGAAAATCAGATAGAATCCCCCCAGAACCACGGACATCATTGCGATGGACCATGCCTTACCATTATGCCCCGCCGCCTCTATTATGAAGAAATAGGATGAGAATCCTGTGGCAAGGGCACCTACTATGGAGAGCCATCTGTCAATTTTAAATGACCTGAACAGAATGAAGAAACTTACAAAAAACATGATGAATACCAACGGCATCTTTTTGGATGACGGGTGACATATCTGCAACAGGGGTTTCATCAGTTTCTGGGAGAGGTATTTTCCACCGCCTATCTGGAAAGTAGGCATACCGGAAAACATCGAGCCGGTCCACCATGTATAATTGCCGGTATCCTCATGAAAACGGCGTGCCTCCTGAACGGCCGAAAGAGCCATGTCATCATCGCCTGTATGTATCTGCTTCCCCTGAAAGACCGGCAGACAATACAGTGACGAAATAAGGGCAAACACCACAATGGCTGTTATGTAAGGCAGGAACCTTTGAAATCTCTTCTTTTCCATACTTGAATGGTTTACATGTTGTATTGTTGTGCGAAAGTACTATTTTTGTTCCGAAATACTCCATTACCGGTTATGAAAATAGCTATTTTGGGCACCGCCTGGCCATACAGAGGCGGGCTTGCAGTATATAACGAACGCCTTGCACGGGAGTTCGCAGCTCAAGGCGATGATGTGACCATATTCACATTCACTCTTCAATACCCGTCTTTCCTCTTTCCGGGCAAGACGCAATATTCCACAGAACCGGCTCCGCGGGATTTGAAGATAACGCGTAGTTTAAACTCCGTCAACCCGTTGAGCTGGATAAAGACCGGACGTGCCATCAAGAGGTTGCAACCCGACATTCTCATCATAAAGTTCTGGTTGCCCTTCATGGCCCCGTCCCTCGGTATGGCGGCCAGAATAGCGAGACGCAACGGAAAGACAAAAACTGTTTCCATATTGGATAACATAATACCTCATGAACACCGTCCCGGCGACAGGCTTTTAGCCCGATATTTCACCCGCTCAGTTGACGGATTCATAGCCATGTCAGAGTCCGTTCTTGAGGATTTGGGTAAATTTGATACTGTCAAGCCGCGTATTTTCTGCCGGCATCCGCTCTATGACAACTTCGGTCCCAAGGCCACACGTGAAGAATCACTGCGATTCCTCGGACTTGACGATGGGCCTAGATATATGCTTTTCTTTGGTCTGATTCGTGACTACAAAGGGTTAGACCTGTTGCTCAAGGCATACGCAGACAGCAGGTTCCGTAGCATGAACGTTCGGCTTATCGTGGCAGGAGAGTTCTATAGCGGTTCCGAAAAATATTATCAACTTGAAAAGGAACTCGGCCTTGAAGGAACGGTTGTGTGGAAGAGCGATTTTGTGCCCGACAGTGAAGTACGCTACTGTTTCGGGGCGGCCGACTTAATAGTACAGCCATACAAATCAGCTACTCAAAGCGGAGTGACACAGATAGCATATCACTTTGAGAAACCCATGCTTGTGACCGATGTGGGCGGTTTGGCTGAAATCGTGCCCGACGGCAAAGTGGGTTACGTGGTAGCCCCTGAAACTGGAGCTATAGCCGACGCACTTGCTGATTTCTTTAGAAACGGACGGCAGGAACAGTTCACTGAGGGCATCCTTCAGGAAAAGAAGAAATACGCTTGGTCCAATATGACCCGTTCAGTAAGAAAGGCTGCTGAATAAAAAGAGGTGATACACCTACTCCCAAAGAAGAAAACGCATACCGCAGTTCAAGGCAAAAAGACGGTCCGAAGGCTGGTCCCCGATCATAAGGGACCTTTCCATCCTTATTTCAGGAAAGTCCCGCATGGCCTGCAAAGCCATTCCGCAGTTGGGCTTGCGCATGGAATCTGAATCATCGGTCGAAGTACAGACATAGATGCGGTCTATCCTCCCGCCGGCAGCGGCAATGCATTCAAGCATTCTTGAGTGAATTTCTTCAAGTTGCCCAGGTGTCATGAGGCCCTTGCCTACACCACGTTGGTTTGTCACGATGATGATATGTCGGAATGAACCCGAATACCGGCTAATGAAATCCAGGAATCCCTCATTGAAACGGAACTCCTCCCAGCTCTTGACATAATCGTCGGGAAGCCAAACATTGACAACACCGTCACGATCAAGAAACAGCGTATCACAATGGGTTAGGATTTCCTCCGGTATAATCATAGCATTGTCAGACACTTGCAGGAATCAATGTCTGGGCTGAAGCCCAATCCTCAGGTATTCCTATATCAATGAAAGTTCCATCGCATACGAAACCGGAAAGAACTCCCTCCTCCGAAAGGGGCTCCAGTATCTCCTTCTCGAACGAAAATTTATCCGGCTTGTCAGTCAATAGGTCACAGGAAGAGTCTATGCAATAAATGCCGCCGTTAATGAGACCTATCTCACAATATCTCTTTTCATTGAAGGATGTGATGCGGTTATTCAGGTCAATTGTGACAGAACCGTATCTGTCGAAACTGGTCATAGGCTTAAGAGCTACGGTAATTGGCGAGCCGCTTTTTCTGCTGAATGCGCACAAAGCATTAAGGTCAACATCGAAAAAGGTATCACCGTTCAGCACTACAGTACGTTCACAACACACTTTTGACATGGCAAGTCTTATTCCTCCACCGGTTCCCAGCGGGGAATCCTCAATTACCCAGTCTATAGGTACGCTATTAGTAGAATGGCGTTCGCTCTCTATCCACTCTATTACCACATGGCTCATGTAACCGAGTGAAAGAATAATATGGTTCACTTCGAATCTTTCTGTCCACCTAAGTATCCAGTCCAGGAAAGGGTGTCCGCCGACAGGTGCCATGCACTTGGGTACATCGCTCACCACACTGCGTAAACGGGTTCCCAATCCTCCAGCCAGAATCACAACGTCAAACATCGCTCTTCTTTCCGAACAGGTTCTCCTCAACGATGGCACAGATGATATGCCCTATCAGTATATGCGACTCCTGGATACGTGGAGTGCAGTCCGAAGGCACCTTGATACAGAGATCAGCAAGTGTATCCATGGGTGAAGGGTTCTTTCCGGTAAGACCGATGGTTTCTATTCCTTTCTCACGGCACACCTTTAAAGCTTCAATGATGTTTTCCGATTTGCCTGAAGTTGAGATACCTATGAAAACATCACCTCTCACGCCCTGGGCCTGTACCTGACGGGCGAACATATATTTGAAACCTATGTCATTGCCAATGGCTGTCATGACCGAGGTATCAGTACTTAGGGAATGAGCCGGGATGCCGGGGCGGTCGAAATAGAACTTGTTAACGAGCTCGCCGGCCAGATGTTGGGCGTCGGCTGCCGAACCTCCGTTGCCGGCCAAAAGGGCACTGTGTCCCTCCTTGTAAGCACGAGTCAGTATTTCCGCAGCCTGGGCAATTTGGGCAAGCAGAACCTCGTTGTCAAGAATTGCCTGCTTTGTTGCAATTGACTGCGTTATCTCATCTTTTATGCTTCTCATATCAGTTCCTGATCAATATATTTTCCAACCGTGTGTACCTCCTTCGCTGAACTGGAATCCCACCACCTGGCCGGGCATACCGTTCAACGCGTTTATTACCAGACGGCGTTTGGCAGGATCAGTCATGAATATGATGAAACCACCGCCACCTGCACCGCTTACCTTACCGGCTAATGCTCCGGCTGCCGTTGCCACATCAAAAATCTCCTGAATCATAGGATTGCTGATTGCTGAAGCCATCTTTTTCTTATCTTCCCATGCCTGTCCCAATATTCGGGCAAACTCTTTCATATTACCCTCAAGCAGGGCTCTTTTCATATCAATGGCACTCTGCTTTATGCGGTGCATAGCTTCAACTGCCTGGACATTTCCGCTGCTGGTATTCTTTTTCTGTTCCTCAATTATTGCTGCCGATGAACGGGATGCACCTGTATAATAAAGCACAATCGATGATTCCAGTTCATCCACAATCCAACGCTTGACGCGTAACGGATTTACTATAACATTGCCGTCAGTAAGAAATTCCATGAAGTTGAAACCACCGAATGCGGCGGCATACTGGTCCTGCTTGCCTCCACTCAGAGCCAAGTCAACACGCTCTATCTGATATGCCAGACGTGCAATCTCATAATCACCCATAGGGAGATTGAACCATTCAACAAAAGCCTTGAGTATGCACACCACCATTGTTGAAGACGATCCCAGACCACTTCCGGCAGGAGCATCGGAATAAGTGGTTATCCTGCAAGCCTTAGGTGTTACGCCAAAGTCCTTTACAACACGGTTGAATACGCCTTTGTGCAGATCAAGTGTGCCGTCAATCGGAAGAAAATCAGCAAGCGGATACGATGTACCCTGTCCCAAGTCTGTGGCCATCAGAGTAACAGCATTGTCTTCGGTCTCCTCTATCGTGCAATATGCATAAAGGTTGACAGTGGCGTTAAGTATCAGACCTCCATACAAATCACTATAAGGAGAGACATCACTGCCGCCTCCTGCAAAACCTAAGCGCAACGGAGCTTTGCTTCTTACTATCATTCCTTAATAACTTTAAGTTCTGCAAAAATATCATTTTTTTGAAGAGGTTACAAGGGGTTCAGTATAGAACCTTATGATACGCTCCAAAGAGCGTTGGCATATCGGACAGAAATCCGGACAGGAGTTGGTGTGCATTCGGCAGTCAAATGATCCGCGCCATACTCCCTTTGACATATAACCTCCTCCTTCATACAATCCTACCGGAGGCAGAAGCTCTACCGCCTTTTCCTGTTTGTTGTTCATTCTGGATGTAGGGGCATCAACAGGAACAGGAGTAGGTGTCTCCACACCTGCAGGAATCATATCCTTCCACTTGCTGTCAAAATCAACCAAAGTAGTAACATTTGGTTCCCAGGGTTCTGTATCGGAATTGTAGTACTGCTCATACTGGTCATCATAATAATACTCATCGGCCAGACCTCCGAAGCTATGTCCGAACTCATGTACTACTACGTTAGCGAACCTGGCATGATGAGCTGTAGTCAGAGTATATGAATTGAATATACCTCCACCACCATATACATCGGTATTGGCAAGTATGATTATGTGCTCGTATGGTATTCCCGCTAAATTGTCATGGAGCTGGCGTAACCTGAGAGTGGTAAGATAGCGATCCGAATAGAATGTACTGAATTGTGAACTCAGGACTGTCTCAGTCCAAAGTCCCTCTTTTGGTACGCTTACTGCCCCTTCACGGGATGCCAGTTCCACAGCCAGGATATTGAACCTGTCCCGCATTGCATTGAAAGGTTTGTGTGAAAACAGGCTTTTGACCACTATATCCGCATCTTTGTAAAAAAGGTCCATTTCATCGGCTGTATAACCCTCCGGAACAATAACGACATCAATACATTTCTCAGGAGTGCCACCCTGATGCAGATACTTCCACCAGGGAGGATTCTGTCCTATACGGCGTATCAGAATATCATCAGGGTCAACAGTATGACGCAGGGTCGCAACAACCTTGTTGTAATTATCAGTTAGTTTAACCTCAACTACAGACTTTGAAACAGGCATAGGCAACAAATAGACATTCTCGAAACTTCGGTCCACCTGTGTAGCCTCCTCCGTGTTCTGCCACTCCTGAAACAGGGTGCTGAACGCATTCCTGTACAGGGTATCACCCGTGACTGCATCCGTCATCATTATCTGCCCGTTGCCTGCAAGACAGAGCTCTTTCATGTTCACACGGCGTCCGGCCCAACCGTCAATCACGTTAAGGTCATCCAGATAGATGCGTGCCTCTTTGCTGTTGCCTGAAAAGGTGTAGTTCACCCTCAACGTGCGTTCTTGTGCATTCACCCCACAAGCAAACGTCAACGCCAAGGCCAATGTTATACTACTCTTCAACCGATACCAATTCATAATCCATCTGCTTCTTCTCCAGATTACAGCGGACCACTTTGATTTTTATGTGGTCACCCAAACGGTAACGCTTGCGGGTACGCTGACCTATGAGGCAATAGTTTTTCTCATCGAATTCAAAGTAATCACCTCCAAGTGAACGGATAGGAATCATACCCTCGCACTTGTTCTCAACAATTTCGGCATATATTCCCCATTCCGTAACACCGCTGATCACTGCATCGAACACCTGGTCCATACGGTCAGCCATATATTCCACCTGCTTGTATTTGATGCTGGCGCGTTCAGCCTGCTCTGCCAACTGTTCACAAGCAGAACAATGTTCACAGTTCTCCTCGTATTTGGCCTGGTTGACGCTCCGTCCTCCCGATAAATAACGGGTGAGCAGACGATGCACCATCAGATCCGGATAACGGCGGATAGGCGATGTGAAATGAGTATAAAATTTGAAGGCGAGTCCGTAGTGCCCTATGTTCTCAGTGGTATAGCAGGCCTTCTGCATGGAACGGATTGATATAGTCTCAATAAGTTCCTGTTCTTTCTTGCCTTTGACCTCAGAGAGCATCCTGTTCATGGACTTGGCCATCTCTGCCGGGTCACCTGAAGTCTTGAGCTTGTAACCGAACTTGGCCACGAACTGCCGCAGGTTCTCCATACGCTCGGGGTCAGGTTCATCATGCACACGATAGACGAATGTTTTGGGATTGCCTCCTTTGACATTTCCTATAGACTCGGCAACAATACGGTTAGCCAACAGCATGAATTCTTCAACCAGTTTGTTGGCATCCTTGGATTCCTTGAAATAGACGCTTACAGGATGTCCCTTGTCATCAATGTCAAAACGTACCTCGACCCGGTCAAAACCCAAGGCACCATCGGCAAAACGCTTTTCACGAAGTATCTTGGCCAGACCGTCAAGAGTCATTATCTCATTCTTCAGCTCATCGCCAGCTAGAGGCTCCTTTCCACCTTTCTGCTCACGCTCTATGATTGCCTGCACCTCCTCATATGCAAAACGACGGTTGCTGCGGATTACGGTCCGGACTATACGGGAACGTTTCACGACAGCAGTATCGGTCATCTCCATAATGACTGAGTAAGTAAGCTTGTCCTCGTCCTGACGAAGAGAGCAGAGGTTATTGCAAAGCTTTTCCGGCAGCATGGGAATTGTCCGATCCACAAGATAGATGGAGGTAGCCCGCTTGAAGGCCTCCTTGTCTATTATACTGCCCTCCTGAACATAATAACTTACATCGGCAATATGGACACCCACCTCCCAGAGTCCTTTCTTTATGGGACGGATGGATAGAGCGTCGTCAAAATCCTTAGCATCATGCGGATCTATCGTGAATGTGGTCACGTCGCGGAAATCCTCACGTCCGGCCAAAGCAACATCGGTTATTTCAGAGGAAATCTCATCGGCTGCCTTCTCCACATTCTCAGGGTAGCTGTACGGAAGTCCGTATTCCGCAAGGATGGCATGCATCTCAGTATCGTTCTCTCCTGCAGCGCCTAAGATGTCAATGACCTTGCCCACAGGATTGCGGTCCGGTGAATCCGGCCATTCAACAACCTTGACCACTGCTTTCTCGCCGTCGCGCCCCTTCTTGAGGTTGGCAGCCGGAATGAAAATATCGCGGTCCGATTTGTCAGGAGTGACCAGATAGGCGAACTTGCCCTTGACCTGCAGCACTCCTACAAATGTATCCTTAGCTCGCTGGAGAATCTCGGTCACTTCACCCTCAGGGCCGGAATGCGGACGACGGGCGAACAGCACCACCTTCACGCGGTCACCGTTCAAAGCTCCCGCAGAATTGCGCTCCGCCACGAAGACAGGGTCACTGCCGTCATCGGGCACCAAGTAGTTCTTGCCGCCTATCCTGCGTTGAAGTACACCCTCCATGAACTTACTCTTCTGTAAAAGCTGGAACTGACCCTCCTTTTCCTTGAGAAAACCGTCCTCAAGCAGGTCCAATACTATATCCACGCACATGCTACGCATGGGATGAGTCTTAAGTTTCAGCTCATCACACAAACGTTTTACGCTTATGGAACTCTCCTGATTGTCACGGAACCACTCCGTTACAAGGTCCGTCATGTTCCTGCGGTTCATACGGACACCTCCTCTGAATGATCTACCCATATTTTTATTTCATATTATTCACTTCAATCAACGCGGATCACCGTAAACAGCACCTCGTCCATGAGTGCCCACATAGACACGTCCGTACTTCTTGGGATCCCCTGTAATATGCAATACTAGACCGTACTGATGATTGTCATCATTAATACGGACCCAACTTGAAGCGCAGTCGTCAGAACGGAAAAAACCGCGAACTCCGTCAACATTACCCACTATATAAAGTGCCGGATAATCCGAACCTGGAGAAGGTGCCCCGAATCCGAAAGCATGCATCTCGTCAACATGCTGCTGACGTTTGAAATCCATTCCGTCCGATGCATGGTAAAGCCCGTCGAACGCGGCTATCCAAAGGTCGTTCTCCCATCCGGGAGTACAATATACCCTGTCCTGTCCACCACGGCTGTCGCCTCGGTTTCTTCCTTCGGCCTGGAATCCTATGGAACGTGACCGGAAAGTCCTGGCACTGTCACTGCTTTCATAAATGAGACCCTGACGTATGTCAAGGGCATAGAATCGGGAAGGATTCACACGGTCAGCAATGACACGAAGGCCGCTTGGGATACCTTCACTCTCATTCCATGTCCGTCCCATGTCATTTGTATAATAGACAGGCATACGGTCCGGAGTCCATACCCAGGTATCTCCCGTCGATGAAACAGCTATATGGCCGTTACGGCCTCTCTCATTGGGAACCGTTTCGGGTTCGGCCCAAGTGTCACCTCCGTCAAGAGAATAGGAAATGGCCTTGCCGCTATAACCTCCGTGGACTGTTCCAACACGTACCACAAGTTCTGGTTTGAATTCAGCCCCGGTAACACCGTTGGTGTTACCGAAACGCGGATCATGGTGTGAGTCAGGAGCCGGTTTGTCCAGGTCCCAATGTGTGAAACCACCGTAATCACCTATACCTGTGATTAGCCAAGCACCCTTGTTCGGACTGTATAGTTCAAGCGGGACAGTCTCCTCTATACCGGTACTCATCACTGTCCATAGGGTGGGCCGATCCTTATCCATATTGCCTAAATTGAAAGTCTCCCAGCCGCCATATCCGGTAGTAAACATGGCATGGTCGGAATTGAAAGGATCAATTTCAATATCGAACAGCCAGTGGATACCCGTGTGAATAACATAAGGAGCCTTGGACTCATCATACATTCCACCGCCTGCAAAGACACCTTTCCAGGTAAGACCTCCGTCTGTTGAACGGAATATTTCCTCCGCACTGCTCTCACCACTCATAGGACGACCGAATGTACTGGCTATGATGTGTTTGGGGTTCCGCTTATCTACCGAAACCGAAACATATCCGAAACGCCGATTGGCCGAGGGCTTGTCGGGAGTTATATCGGTCCATTTGTCAGCAACTATATCATATTTCCATACACCACCGTCGGTCATGGTTTGAGGACCGGGATTGGTACTGAATGTGACGTACATGCATCTGTCCGATGACATTACAGCATGATTGGGCATATACTGCTGTGGTGCTCCCTCCATTACGGACCAGCTCCGGCCACCGTCATGTGACACGAACATATTGGCCCTGTTCATGGCACTGTAACCCGCAAAGATTGTCTGGGAACCATCTTTTCCCTTACCGGACGCTTCATCGTAAAGGACGAAAACCACTCCCACACCAGAGCTGCGGAATCGCTGCATGCCTCCCATACGCATCATGGGGTTCTGCCGGCCTGCATCGGCGGGTTGGGTACTCTGTTGTCTTGCCGACTCCTCGGCAGCAATGGCATCAAGAAGTTCCTGGAAGGACTCCACACGCTCAAAACTACGAGCCTTGTCAATACTCCGCCATAGACCGGCCTGACGTGTCCCCACAAATATTATATCGGAGTTGTTGGGATCCACCGCCATGCGTTCACCGTTGCCACGGCCATTCTCATTACCCCCCATCTTGAAGGGGACATCAGTACGTCCGAATGTACGGCCTCCGTCGTGGGAATAAAAAATGGCTCCATTGGTGGATGACGTATATGTTCCGCAATCCACATAGACAGTATTCTTATCGTTCGGGTCAACGGCGATGCTCTCCACACCCACCAGATTGTTGTCAGCATAGCTGATGAAATCCAGCATGGAAACCCATCGAGCCGCCTTTTTGTCCCAACGGTACGCTCCGCCCATATCGGTCCGGGCATAGCGTACATCCTTGGCCTTGGGATGGAAAATGATACCGTCGCAGAATCCGCCGCCCACAATCTGGACGTTTTTCCAGACATACGGACCATCGGCGAAACTTTTCTGCTCCCCACAAGCCAGATTTAAAGACAACAGCAATAACATCGTTGCCGCTACTGTTCCATGATGCAAAAAACCTTTATTCATGACATAAAGACATTAAAGTGAAAGACGGGTTCCTCTGACGCGGCTTGTTATCCTCGGTGCCGAAGAACAGTCAACTTGAACGGGCTGCAACTTGTCGTCTGAAGGCAGACAGATGAGACCTTCGGCCTGCTTGCTGTCAACGGCATAAAGCTTAAGTTCTATCCTGCTCCAATCAATATCCTGGGTTGACTGCGCCAGAGCCACATGCGGCAGTGCCGAACCGTCACGCACAAGCATGATTATGGGAAGCTCACCTTCCACAGGAATGTTCAGCCACCGGCCTCCATCAAAGACCCTGCCTGTCTGGTAATCAGTCCACTTTCCCTCAGGAAGATAAACATCACGGCTGTCCGCGGATTCCAGGAGAGGCGCTACAAGAATCTGGGAGCCGAACATATATTCAGTCTCTACGCGCCAGGCTGCCGGATCATCAGGGAACTCCACGAACAGAGCCCTCAACATGGGCAGACCCTTCTCTGTACATTGCTTGGCCTGTGCATATACATAAGGCATGAGCCTGTATTTCATCTCGGCACTCTTACGGAACACCTCCTGTACTTTCACGTTCCCGTAAAGCCAGGGCTCGGTGGGAGGATCTCCATGGGCACGGGTATGCGAGGTCAGGAATCCAAACGGTAACCAACGCATGTAGAGCTCATCGGGAGTCGATTTGACAAAACCACCCATATCATGACTCCAGAACGCGAAGCCCGAAAGGCCGAATGAAAGACCGGCTCTCAATGTGCCTAACATACCGGTATTGGTGGTGGCTGCGTCGCCTCCCCAATGCAGAGGATAACGCTGTGAACCGGCCCATGCTGAACGGGCCCACATAATGTTTTCACCATTCACTGACTTGGTTATATCCTGAACAGCCTTGTTGTAACGTACAGGATAGAGATTGTGCTCGTACCATCCGCTCCTGCCATTGGCGTATATGCCGTCAAGCGGAGCTGCCTCGCCGAAATCAGCCTTGATGGCACCTACGCCCATCTTGAGAAGGTCGGCCAGATGCCCTTGGTACCACTCTACGGTGGCAGGATTGGAGAAATCAAGGCATACATCCTCGTACGGCAGGCCTCCGGAACCGTTCTTGACATACAGTTCTTTCTCTATCAGCTCATTGAAATATGGATTTTTGGGAGTGAAATAGGTGAGTTGCCAAAGACTGACATGGAACCCCATCTTCTTTAAGTCCGAGAGCATCCCTTCCGGGTCAGGAAACTTGTCGGAGAACTTGTAGTCACACTGCCAGTCCGTCTGGAACCATCCTGTATCGAAATGTATCACATCGCACGGATACTTGCCTTTACGGATATTGTCGGCCACCTGCATTCCCTCCTCCTGCGAGAGATAGGTTATCCGGCTCATCCATGTTCCGAATGACCAGAGCGGAGGCATGGCAGCCTTGCCCACAATATCGGTGTATTCATCCAGAATCTCTGCCGGACTGCCGAAAAAAATGAACATGTCCAGATTCTCATCGCCCATAAAGAGTTTGTTAAGGCCTATGTATGAAGCACCGAAATCACATGTCACCGGAGCCGATGTATGCAGGAAAATGCCATATCCCCTGTTGCTGAAGAAGAACGGGACAGGTTTGTACATCTGGTCCGTCTCGGGTCCCTGCGGGTCAGTTACAAACAGATTCACCTTCTGCCCTACCTTGTTCAGCGATGTGGCAGACTCGCCACAACCGAAGAGCATCTCGTCGGCAGCAATCTGGAACACCGGGTTGATACGACGGGCATTGTCGCTGGAACGCTTCACGAAGCTGAAAGGAGTGAACTTGACCTGAGTGGAGTCGTTGTCCCGACGGGTGGCTGTCTTTGTCAGGATACGTCCGGACTTGTCCTTAAGTACAATACGCCACGGATTCTTCTCTATCTCCACAACACCGCAGGCACTTGAATATACAATTCTTCTGTCAGTCTCACTGAAAGACCAGGTACGGTCAACTAACGGCACACCGACAAGCATCACCTCGTCAGTGACGGGTTTGGGGTCCACAGGAGTGGTGAGCATCCTGATGCGGACGGTCCTCGGTGTAACAAATTCAATCGAGAACTTGAGTTCAGGATCATTGTCATAGGCTGGAGTAGGAAAGTCCAGCATACGCAACTGTGCGGGCTGGCGTCCGTTGGTGTTGAAAGCCTGACGGGGAGTAAGGCGGTATCGTCTCCATGTCACCTTGCCCTGTCCGGTGGCGGCATCGAATCCGGACAGCCTGTCTGCAAAGAAATACGTGTTGCTTATCTCCTGAAAATCAGAACTCACATCCACTGCCTGATTCATAAGATAGGCGGTAGGATTCACTGTTGCCGGCTGAGCAAAGGCGGAACCGACAGTCAAAGCCATTAACATAATCGGAAACAGGCTCTTTCTCATACGCTATTTTATTATTGGTTCATTTGATACAAACTTACAAAAAACTTCCCTATTCCCACCATCCTGTGAGAAAAAAACAAAAGCCGGCCCCCCCATTTCGGCGACTCCGGCTTCTCAAATGAAAAACGTATTTCAGGTCTTATTTTCCCAGATAGTCCTCCGGATTGAGTTCCAGCAATTCCATCCTCCGCAGTATCTGCGGCAATTCATTTTTCAGGAAATCGGCCCTCATACCGTCCAAGGCTGTCTGTCTTGCACCCTCGGCCACAAAATAGCCAATTCCCCGCTGATTATAGATAATCCCGTCCATGGTAAGTTTTTCATAGCTTCGCATTGCAGTGTTGGGATTTACTCCAAGCTCAGCACCCAATTCGCGCACCGACAGAATCCTGTCGCCCTCCTTCAACTCGCCGCTAAGAACCTTTTCGGAGATTCCATCGGCAATCTGGAGATATATAGGTTTGTTTTCATTGAATTCCATAGCAGTAATTCTTTCAAAATTAATGTTTCATCTTCTTAAGTCTCAACCAGACCAAGAAGAGCACAAGGCAGTTCAACAGCGTATCCCATAGGGTATCCACAAGTGCCAGATGACGGCCAACCCATGATATAAACGGGAATGTGTCACGAAATGATTCCAATGTGAATCCGGAAAAATCGGATTCAGCCAGAACCCTGAATTTGTCGAAGAATGAAAGTGCAAATACCGGCGCCAGCAACATCTCAAGAGATAATCCTAAAAGAATCAGACAACCTAAAGTCTTGCCTGTCTTGGATGTCTTGAATATAAGCGCACCTAACAGGAATACCAATGATATCTGGAACAAATCATCAAAATAGAGAAAAGGAGTTGCAGCCGAAGCGATACCGCTGAGATACTGACTCCATTCCTGCAATTCTTCCCCACCCATTGCAAGAAGAGGTTCCAGGTCTGTCAGGAACAGACGGCTGAACATCGATGTCCCGCAGGTGGGATCAATCTTACAGACCAGAATGTCCAAGCCAAGATAGACCATATTGAATATGAACGGTACCACTACACACGTTATAAGTACCATTGATATGAACTTCTCGAGTCTGGAAACCGGAATCATCAGGAATGCCGAACCCTCCTTCCGGTCAGTCAGATGTCCGTACAGTTTTGCAGGAGAGGTAATAAGCACTATCATGCCAAATATTCCGTACAGCACATAACGGACAGGCTCTACTACTCCCTGCCATTCACCGGCGACAATCAAGGAGATCAGTCCGTTGAAAGCTTCGGTTGTCACGGCCATGGTACTCATTACCAGAAGGGAAATGCCGTACCTTGAAACAAATGAATCAAACTCAGACTTGAGATAACGCCAGAATCTGTTCAGATTGAATACTTCATTTTCCATAGTTATGCGTTGTTTACATTGAACATCTTTTTTATAAGGTCTTTGTGCTTGTGCACAGTATTGAACAGAGCCTCTATGTTAACCTTACTTTCAGCACCGGTAGTGTTGGGAACCACCTGAATGCAACCACCTGGAATCAATTCTGAATATAGAGCCTCCGGATCAATTTGAGTCGAGTAGTCAAAATAGAGTTTTTCCGTGATTTCATCAATTGATGCATTGAGCAGCACATCCCTGCGGTCCAAGATGATGATAGGATCTATCAGAGCTTCAAGGTCACGTACCTGATGGGTCGAGATAAGCAGTGTGGAATCATCGGAAGTATACTTGGAGACTGCCTTGCGGAACTGGGCCTTTGAAGGAATATCCAGACCGTTGGTGGGTTCATCCATAAAAAGACACTTGGCATTGCAGGCAAGAGCAAAACTGATGTAGGTCTTTTTGAGCTGGCCGTATGACATGCGGTCCATGTGCATCTTTACATCGGTCTCAAGAATCTCCATTATTTCGCGGAACTTGTCCAGGTCAAAATTAATCCAGAACTGTCCGCGGTCAGAAGCAAAAGCCATAGCGCTCATCCTGACAGCAGGAACCTCATCGGGAAGATAATAAATCTCTGAAAGGAATGAAGGTTTACGATCAAATGGATTGAAACCGTCAATATCAATAGTGCCCGCACTAGTCTCTTTAAGACCGGCAAGCAATGTCAGAAGAGTGGTCTTGCCCACTCCGTTCTCACCCAGCAGACCGTAAATGCGGCCCTCCTGGAGTTTCATCGAAATGTCCTTCAGAACGGTATTGTCCCCGTAGCTGAATGCTAGTTTTTCAATTTTGATCATATCGCTTATATTATCAGTGATTCATTTTTCTGACTGCCGTTAATCGGTGTATTACTTCACTAAGACACTGCAAAGATATTGGTAGTTTTTTTACCCGCAACATGGTTAACATACTTTAACTTTCATGCCGTCAACACCATTCTACCGTAAGGATTTATAATACCATGAATTGTCACTATCTTTGTAAAAAGAATATCCTGGACCATTAATTATTTAAATACTATGGAAAAAGACCATCTGTTTGAACTAGCTGAGAGTTACATTTCCCAGACCGGAATATCTGTTTTCCTGACAGGAAGAGCAGGAACCGGTAAAACCACCTTCCTAAAATATATAGTTGAGAGTACTCCAAAGCGCTGCGTAGTGCTTGCACCTACAGGTGTAGCGGCCATCAACGCCGGCGGAACAACCATCCACTCTTTTTTCCAACTGCCTTTATGTCCATATCTGCCCGACGTAAAGGAACTGGTTACAGAATACCAGATGCCCGAATCACATAGACAGTTACGTAAAGAGAAGGTCAAGATAATCAAGACTTTGGATCTTCTCATCATAGATGAGATCTCTATGGTAAGGGCGGATCTTCTGGATTCTGTAGATGCAGTTATGCGCAAATATCGCAGGAACAACAATCCGTTTGGAGGAGTGCAGGTTCTTATGATAGGAGATGCACACCAGCTTCCGCCAGTAGTGACAGAGCAGGATGAACCGTGGCTCAAACAGGTCTATCAGTCACCTTTCTTCTTCCATTCAAAGGTAATGCAGCGTCTCAAATACATTACAATTGAGTTACAGACCGTGTATCGGCAATCAGACAGGTCATTCCTTGATATATTGAACAGCATCAGGGATGGACATATGGACAATTCCATCTACAGGATGCTCAACAGCCGACTTGACCCAAGATTTGATCCCGATGATACGGTAGCCGTATCAGGTAACAGATGGATACGTCTTACAACACATAACCGGCAGGCCGATAACATTAACCAACAAAAACTGGAAGCACTCAGTTCAAGGCTTTACACGTTTTATGCTGAAACAGAAGGAAGTATCCCTGAAAACTCGCTGCCTGCAGAAAAGGTGCTTCAACTCAAGGAGGGTGCGCAGGTAATGTTTTTAAGGAATGATTCGCGTGAGGGTCGGTACTATAACGGAAAGATAGCCACAGTGACGGATATCAATTATGATGACGGAATTACTGTAACCGATGAAAACGGCGATGAAATCAATGTTCCGCTTGAAAAATGGGAGAACATCCAATATGAGATAGACAAGGAGACAAAAGAGATTGTACCCATAGTTGAAGGCACATTCACCCAATATCCTCTGCGGGCCGCGTGGGCTGTTACCATCCACAAAAGCCAGGGACTTACATTTGACCATGTGATAATAGATGCAGCATCGGCTTTCACTTTCGGACAGGTTTATGTAGCTCTTTCACGCTGCCGTACACTTGAAGGTATAGTATTGAGCAGTCCCATATCGCAAACCTGCCTGTTCAACAACAGTGATGTATCACAATTCCGTGAGAGATTCATTCCCGTTTCAGAAATGGAAAAGGAACTGGAAAAATCAAAAGCCGCATATTATCTGAATACTCTGAAGGAGTGTTTCACCTTCAGCGAATTGGAGAGACTCACGGGCTGGATGTCGGGCATATTCAGGAACCATCTCATAAATACGTATCCTGAACAGACCGGTAAACTGGAAGAAAGCCGTAAAAAGATAAGAGATATAGAGGAGATTGCAGAGAAATTCCGTAGAGAACTGGACAGGATAGGTGCATATGACAGGGGAAAAATCAATGAAAGAATATCCAAAGCCGCGGGTTATTTCCTTCCCATACTCAAAGAATGCACGGTACAGATAACACCTGTTTTGTCTGTCTCCGTGGATAACAAAGACGTTAAGAAGACGATGACTGAAGCATCGGGAGAACTGGTGCCGGAACTGGCACTGAGAGTGCAAAGCATGGAAACCATTCTGGAGAGCGGTTTCAGTATAGAGTCTTTCCTTAAGATAAGGAACGAATCCATTCTGACACCGCAGTCAAAAACTTCAGGAAAACGGACCAAAGAACCCAAACCGGCCAAGGAGAAGGTTGTCAAGACCAAGCCGACAATAGAGGAAATCTACTCCGATATTCGCCACCCCGAACTTATCCAACCCCTTATAGACTGGCGTACCGAGCAATACCTGGCTCAAAATATCCGCGCCTACTGGGTGCTCACCCAGCGAACCCTTTTGGAAATAGCCGATACCTGTCCCACCACAAAAGAGGAACTCCTGGCGATAAACGGTTTCGGGCCCGCCAAGTGGAAACAGTACGGTGAGGAAATCCTGGACCTGATAAAACTCCATCGTACACATTAGGGCTCGTTCTTCTAGGGAACTATCCCTAATATGTACGCTTAAAACTCGGCCAGGTGCATGTCACCCTTCTCGGCCAAAGCTTTGTGGAGTGCAAAGGCTTTGTCAAGTGCGTGACTGGTCTGGCCCTTCTGCGCAATCTTGAGGTAGTCCCACATGAGCTGCTTGTAGTCAGGATGCACGCAGTTCTCAATGATGCACTTGGCGCGCTCAGCAGGTGACTTGCCACGCAGGTCAGCAATACCCTGCTCTGTGATGAGAACCTTTACGCTGTGCTCATTGTGATCCACATGTGAGCACATGGGCACGATGGCGCTTATCTTGCCGCCCTTGGCTACTGACGGGCAGCTGAATATGGAAATGAAAGCATTGCGGGTGAAATCGGCCGAACCGCCCACACCGTTCATCATCTTGACGCCGCTTACGTGAGTCGAGTTCACATTGCCATAAATATCGGCCTCAAGGGCAGTGTTCATTGCAATAAGTCCAAGACGGCGTGCCACTTCGGGGCTGTTAGAGATCTCGGTAGGACGCAACACCAGCTTGTCCTTGAAGAAATCCATATCATCATATACGCTCTGCAGGGTCTCGTTGCTGACACTCAGTGATGAGCTTGAACCGAACTTGCAATGACCCTCACGCATAAGGTCAATAACTGAATCCTGGATAACCTCAGTGTACATTTGGAATGCAGGAACCGAAGGATCCTCGCCCAGAGCGCCCAAAACAGCGTTCGCAACATTACCTACACCGCTCTGAAGAGGCAGAAAGGTTGAAGGAATGATGCCGCGCTTAAGGTCGCTTATAAGGAACTGGGCTACGTTGTGGCCTATCTGGAGAGTGGTCTCGTCAGGAGCAGTGAATCCGCGCGCCTCATCAGGGATATTGACCTCGACAATACCTACAATCTTGGCGGGATCAACCTGTATATAGTCCTTGCCGATATGGTCACTGGGCTGATAAACGGGAATCTCGCGACGGTAAGGAGGATCGGCCGGCTCATAGATGTCATGCAGACCTTTGGCGCAGCGTGCATGAGCGGCGTTAAGCTCAATGATAAGCTTATCGGCCAGACGGGCTACGGTGGGAGCGATACCAACACCTGCGGTAACCCAGATCTTACCGTCATCACTTACATCAAAGGCTTCCATGATGCCGATGTTCAGCTTGCCGTAGAAACCATAACGCATTTCCTGTGCCATCTGGCTCAGGTTGATGTCATTATAAGCAATCTCACCGTTGTTGACAGCAGTACGGAAATCCTTGTTGGTGGTGTAAGGAGCACGATAACGGATGGCATGCTCGCGTGACAGAATACCGTCACATGAATCACCCGTGGAAGCACCAGTGAAGATACTTATCTGAAACTCCTGGCCCTTCTCGTGGAGCTCGTGGGCCATTAAACCGATCTCATGGGTGACTGCCTTTGGTGTACCTGCAGGAGTAAATCCGCTCAAACCAACATTGTCACCGTTCTTGACGAAACGTGCTGCCTCAGCGGCAGTGATTCTCTTAAAAGTAAAAGCCATTGTTATATGTTTATTTGCTTGTTTGACTTTTCAACATAAAAAACCGCGCAAAAGTAAACATAACCTTAAATAAAAACAAGTGCGCACGCACGGAATTCCGCGTGTTACAGAAATTGAGTAAATTCGCACCCGGAAAACATAAGGAATATGGAAGACGGAACAAAAAGACTGTTCATAGAGACTTACGGCTGTCAGATGAATGTAGCTGACAGTGAGGTGATAGCATCAATCATGCGTATGGCCGGTTACGAACCCACCGAAAGCATTGATGATGCCGATGCCATATTCCTGAACACCTGCTCCATACGCGAGAATGCCGAACAGAAGATTTGGAACCGCCTCGAGGCTCTGAATGCATTGAAAAAGAAAAAAAAGGGCCTTTTCATCGGTGTTATGGGCTGTATGGCAGAGCGCACAAAAGAGGAACTTACAGAAAACCATCACGTAGATGTGGTTTGCGGACCTGATGCATACCTTTCGCTTCCTGACCTTATGGCTCAGGTGGAAGCTGGTCACAAGGCTATGAACGTGAAACTTTCCACCACGGAAACGTATCGTGACATTATTCCGGAGCGTATCTGCGGCAACCACATAAGCGGATTTGTATCTATAATGCGCGGTTGCAACAATTTCTGTCACTACTGTATTGTTCCCTATACCCGAGGACGTGAACGCAGCAGGGATCCGCAAAGCATCTTGAATGAGGTGTTGGATCTTAAGAAAAAAGGTTACAAAGAGGTGACTCTCCTCGGTCAGAACGTCAACTCTTACAGGTTTGAAAGCAATGGCGTTCAGATAGGTTTTCCCGAGCTTCTGAGGATGGTTGCGGAAGCCATTCCTGATATGAGGGTGAGGTTCACCACATCACACCCCAAGGATATGAGCGATGATACTCTTCACGTAATTGCAGAGGTTCCGAACATCTGCCGCCATATACACCTGCCTGTACAGAGTGGCAGTTCCCGCATACTCCGGCTGATGAATAGGAAATATACTCGCGAATGGTATCTTGAACGAGTTGAAGCCATAAGAAAAATTATTCCCAACTGCGGCCTGACCACCGACATGTTTACTGGTTATCACTCTGAAACAGAGGAAGATCACGCACAGAGTCTTTCCCTCATGCGAGAGTGTCGTTTCGATGCCTCATTCATGTTCCGATACTCTGAACGCCCAGGGACATACGCAAGCCGGAATCTGCCCGATGACATTCCTGAAGAGGTCAAGATCCGACGCCTTAACGAGATGATTGCTCTGCAGAACGAACTGTCACTTGAGCGTAACCGCGAATGCATCGGCCGGGATTACGAAGTACTGGCAGAAGGCTATTCCAAACGTTCCCGCGAGCAACTCTACGGACGCACGGAACAGAACCGGACCGTGGTGTTTGGCAAAGGCACCCACCGACCAGGAGATTTCCTTACAGTTCATATTACCGGAGCCACCTCCGCGACACTCTTGGGCAGTGAAGTTACGGAATGATTCCGCATCATTCCCATTTAGTACAAAAAACCTTAAAACACTTGACAAGGGGTATCCTGCGATATTATCTTTGCGGCCGATACTAAAATAAGTACGCACGCACGAGCCAAACCAGCCCTAATAATGGATAACCAGAAATTCAGCAGGTGTCCTCTCTGCGGGTCGCAGGAAACCACGTTCTACTCCTACTGTACAGACTTTTTCGTCAGTAAGGAGCAATATATGCTGCTGCGCTGCACTTCCTGCGGGCTGGTATTTACTGACAATGCCCCTGACGAACAACACATGGCCAGCTATGACATGCTCAAGCATAGGCTCAAGTTAGGCGATGACCCGGAAGGTCTTATAGACCGTCTTTTCTACCGTGTCCGCAGAATCATGCTTCCACGCAAAGCACGTATCGTGGAAAACTGCGCCTACCGTTCCGAGGGTAGTCTGCTCAATTACGGGGCCAAGACCGGCTGGTTCTCCAACTACATGGAAAAGAAGGGCTGGAAAGTGACATCGGTTGAAAACTATCATGAGGAGAGGCTTTTCTCCTTAGAGATGTTTCATCACAGAATGATTGATGTGTCCGAAGTAGATAACCTGATACCTGAATCGTTCGATGTGGTTACACTATGGCACGTTTTCGAGCACACCTCCAATCCTCTGAAGCTTCTGGACACTTTCCATTCACTACTGCGCCCTGGAGGGATTCTACTGATTGCCTGTCCCAACATCCGTTCCACCGATGCCATGCATTACGGACCCTACTGGGCCGGTTACAACGTACCGAGACACCGCTGGCATTTTGATGCAACGACCATCACCAACCTCGCTTCACGCCACGGATTCACCCTCATGCATCACGAAAGACTGCCATACGACAGCTTTTACATTTCCATTCTGTCCGAAAGACAGATGTATCATAGATTCGCCTTCATCAGAGGAATGGCCTTCGGACTACGTTCATGGATGGAATCCACTGTTCACAGGGGCCGTAGCAGTTCCCTCGTTTACATTTTCCGCAAAAAAAATCCGCAACAATATGACTGCACAAAAAAAGAAGAGAAAGATTGACCTGCTGTTCATAACCTCATGCATCAGCACATCGCTTGTGTTGATGCTGATCGGACTCATTACGCTCCTGTTGCTTACCGCCCGGGACATTTCAAAGAAATTCAGGCAGGAGATGACCGTCGAAGTAATCCTAAAGGAAGAGATTACCGATGCTCAACTCTCAGTCCTTAAAAACAAGATCCAAAATTCCCCTTACTGCGGAAGCCTTTCAATCATTACCAAGGAAGAAGCCCTGAAAGAGATGTCCGAGGCTATGGGCACTGACCCTTCCATGTTCCTGGAGTACAATCCCTTCTACGCCTCGATAAATGTAAGGTTGAATGAAGGGTATGCCGTCAATGACAGCCTGAAGAATATTGCTCAGGAACTCACATCGGTGAACGGTGTCAAGGAAGTGAACTGGCAGGAAGAGCTGCTTGACACCATGAACGACAACATCCGCAAGCTCGCCATCATACTCACGATACTGATCCTGGTGCTGTCGCTTATTTCGCTCACCTTGATCAGAAACACCATCAAACTGACCATCTATTCACAGCGTTTCATTCTCTATTCAATGAAACTTGTGGGAGCCAAGTGGTCGTTCATACGCCGTCCGTTCGTGAAACGCAACCTGCTCATAGGCCTCCTCTCGGCCATACTGGCTTGTCTTGCCATCTACGGCGGACTAAAATTCGGCATCAGTCGTGAACCCTGGCTCTCGGTACTTCTTGAAAAGAGAATAATCATCACGGTAGCCACTGTGGTCATTGCTACAGGTCTGCTTATAACATATCTATGTGCCATGGCATCCGTAAACCGTTTCCTCAGGATGAAATCGGGAGAGTTGCATTATCTCTGAAAAAACAAAACAACATCATAATTATGGACAAGAAAAAATTCGCATTCACCAAAACAAACTACATTCTCATTGCAGTGGGGATGGCGGTCATCATTATCGGTTTGCTGCTCATGACTGGAGCCGACAGTACCGAGGAACAGTTCGTGGAGGATATCTTCAGTGTCCGACGCATCAAGGTTTCACCTATCGTCACACTCGCTGGATTCCTTACCATTATCGCGGCCATTATGTATAAACCCAGGGGAGAGAAAACCGACGATAACACATGAACTGGCTTGAATCAATACTGCTTGGACTGCTGCAGGGCCTTACCGAATATCTGCCTATAAGCAGTAGCGGTCATCTGGCTATAACCTCAGCACTCTTCGGGATAGACGGAGAGCAGAACATGGCTTTCACGGTACTCGTACACGTGGCAACAGTGCTCAGCACCATAGTGATACTGTGGAAAGAGATCGTATGGATATTCAAGGACCTGTTCTCCAGACAGCAATGGACGAGTTGGGAAAGTCTGAACGAAGGGACAAGATATGTCATTAACATCATTATCTCAATGATTCCTGTCGGGATAGTGGGTATGTTCTTCAAGGACAAGATAGAGCATGTTTTCGGTTCCGGAACCACAGTTGTGGGAATATGCCTTCTGATTACAGCATCCCTGCTCACTTTCTCCTATTATGCAAAACCACGTCAGAGGGAGAACATATCCTGCCTGCATGCTTTCGTAATAGGTATCGCTCAAGCAATAGCCGTTCTGCCCGGCATTTCACGCTCGGGAGCCACCATAGCCACCGGCATAATGCTCGGTAACAGGAAGGAGAGGCTTGCACAGTTCTCATTCCTGATGGTCATCCCTCCCATCCTTGGCGAGGCGCTTCTTGACATGAAAGACCTCATTGGTTCGGCGTCGGCCGAAGCGACCGCAGAACCTACCGGAACAGGAGTCCTCTTACTGGGATTTCTTGCCGCATTCCTTGCCGGATGCGCCGCTTGCAAATGGATGATTTCCATCGTCCGGAAAGGCAAGCTTATCTGGTTTGGTATATACTGTGCGATAGCGGGTATCCTTACATTGATTTTCCTTTGATTCGGACACATGGATTTTCAGGAAGGAGTAATTCTGGGGTTTGACAAACCGTACCACTGGACATCGTTCGATGTAGTAGGCAAGGTCCGATGGCTTATATGCCGACACCTAGGCGTTAAAAAGCTCAAAGTGGGACATGCCGGCACATTGGACCCGTTGGCCACCGGAGTACTCATAGTATGTACCGGACGGGCCACCAAGCGGATTGAAGAACTGCAATCCGGCACCAAGGAGTATATTGCGGACATCCGCTTCGGAGCCACAACCCCTTCGTTCGACCTGGAGAAACCCATTGATGCCACCTATCCCACAACCCACATAACACGCGAAGCTGTGGAAGAGTGTCTTAAACGTTTTAAAGGAACCATTGAACAGATACCCCCTACATTCTCAGCTTGCAAGATTGAAGGAAAAAGGGCTTACCTCATGGCTCGTAAAGGCAAGGAAGTGGAACTTAAACCGAAAACCCTTGTCATTGACGAGATAGAGCTCATGGAATGCAATATTCCGGACATCAGAATCCGGGTGGTATGCAGCAAGGGAACCTATATCAGAGCCCTGGCCCGTGATTTAGGAGAGGCTTTGGAGAGCGGAGCTCACCTTACTGCGCTCAGGCGCACCCGTACCGGAAACGTAAGAGTGGAGGATTGTCTTGACCCTGAACACTTTGAAGAGATCCTGCCCGGACTCACAACCGGGCTGAACATATAAACAACTTAAACAGAATCAATACATAAACTAATAGGGAATGAAACTTTCACAATTCAAATTCAAACTCCCCGAAGACAGGATAGCACAGTTTCCCACAGAGAACCGTGATGAATCCAGACTGATGGTCGTCCACAAGAAGACCGGTGAGATAGAACACATCATCTTCAAGGAAATTCTAAAGTATTACGATGAAAACGACGTGTTCGTCTTCAACGACACTCAGGTCTTTCCTGCACGCCTTTTCGGCAACAAGGAGAAAACCGGTGCAAGCATCGAGGTGTTCCTTCTCCGGGAGCTACGGGAAGAGAATCTTCTCTGGGATGTCCAGGTGGACCCGGCCCGCAAGATCCGCATCGGAAACAAGCTCTATTTCGGCGAGGACAACTCAATGGTAGCCGAAGTCATCGACAACACCACTTCACGCGGACGCGTACTGCGTTTCCTCTATGACGGCCCTCACGATGAGTTCAAAAAGGCCCTCTACGCACTTGGAGAGGCGCCCATCCCAACCTATCTGAAACGCAAGGTGGATCCGATTGACGAGTCCCGCTTCCAGACAATCTTCGCCGCTAATGAAGGTGCCGTGACAGCTCCCACTGCGGGATTACATTTCAGTCGTGAGCTCATGAAACGTATGGAGATCAAAGGGGTGGAACGTGCGTTCATAACCATGCACTGCGGACTGGGCAACTTCCGTGACATTGACGTGGAGGATCTCACCAAGCACAAGATGGAGTCAGAGCAGATGTTTGTGACCGAAGAATGCACTGAGATTGTCAACAAAGCCAAGCTGTCGGGCCACAAAATCTGCGCAGTAGGCAACACCGTAAACCGCGCACTTGAGACGGTTGTGGGTACGGACCATCTCATCAAGCCGTTTGAGGGCTGGACCAACAAATTCATCTTCCCTCCTTACACCTTCAGTGTTGCAGACAGCATGATAAGCAACTTCCAGCTGCCTGAATCAATCCAGCTCATGCTTACTTGCGCATACGGCGGATACGACCTTATCATGGGAGCCTACCATCTGGCCGTTAAGGAAGGATACCGGTTCGGCTGCTACGGTGATGCAATGCTCATTATAGACTGAGCCCATGCCTACGCTGTACCTTTCATTAGGAACCAATATGGGTGACAGACAGTCCAATCTGGATACTGCCCTGTCCCTGATAGGCCAAAAGACAGGTACAGTCCAGGCTATATCTACAATGATTGAGACTGAGCCTTGGGGATATAAAAGTGACAACCGGTTCCTGAATATGGCCGTGAAAGTTGAGACCATGCTCACTCCGCTGCAAGTTCTTTCAGTTACCCGGTCAATTGAAAGAAGTATGGGACGTAAAGAGAAGAGTTCAAATGGAAAGTACACGGACAGAATCATTGACATTGACCTTTTGATGTATGATGACCTGATAACTGACTCACCTGAACTGACTCTACCCCACAAACTTATGCACAAACGCAGGTTTGTACTTGAACCGTTGGCTCAGATTGCACCCGGACTGGAGCATCCGGTTCTGCACAAGACTATAAGAGAACTGCTGGATAAACTTGATTGACTATGGCCGACAACTATCTGGAAAAACATTATGAGGACTATCTCAAGCGCAAGGCCGCCTGGGAGAAAAACAAGGGAAAATCTGTCAGGAACAAACCGTTTGTCCCTGAAGAGCCTGAGGATGAATCTTTATAAATGAGTTAAAACCTAAAACTATGCAGGCAATAATATTAGCGGCAGGAATGGGCAAAAGGCTTGGTGAACTGACTAAAGAAAACACCAAGTGCATGATTGAAGTCAACGGTCAGAAACTGATAGACCGTATGCTTGACCAATTGGCCTTACTCAAACTCAGCAGAGTGGTAATTGTGGTGGGATATCAGGCTGAAAACCTTAAACAACATATTGGCACAAGGTATGATAGCAGACTGAAAATTGAATATGTGCTGAATCCCATCTATGACAAGACCAACAATATCTACTCTCTTGCATTGGCAAAAAAACAGTTGCAGGAGGACGACACCCTGCTTCTTGAGAGTGACCTGATCTTCGAGGACCGCATGCTCCGGCTGCTCACCTCAAATCCATATCCTAACCTTGCCCTTGTGGCCAAGTACGAGACATGGATGGACGGCACTATGGTACGCATCGATTCTGAAAACAACATTGTCAGTTTCGTTCCCAAGAAAGCCTTCCGCTACAGTGAAGTGCCCTTCTATTACAAGACCTGCAATATGTACAAGTTCAGCAGGGATTTCTCATGCAACCAATACGTGCCCTTCCTTGAAGCCTACAGCAAGGCCATGGGAAACAACGAATACTACGAGCAGGTACTCCGTGTCATTACCGCACTTGACAAATCGGCACTCAGGGCCCTGCCCATTTCTGATGAAAAATGGTATGAAATAGATGACATACAAGACAAGGATATTGCCGGGACAATTTTTTCCGATGATGTTCAGCTCCTTGAAAAGTACCACAGACGCTACGGAGGCTATTGGAGATTCCCTCATCTTAAGGATTTCTGTTATCTGGTAAACCCATACTTCCCCACTGCAAGAATGAAGGATGAGCTGAGAGCCAACTTCGACACGCTCCTCACAGAGTATCCTTCAGGTATGGCTGTAAACTCCTTGCTGGCAGGAAAATATTTCGGAATCCGACAAGACTTTATATGCGCAGGCAACGGAGCAGCCGAACTTATCAAATGTCTCATTGAAAACCATTGCAAAGGAAAAAAGGGATTCATTCTGCCTACATTCGAGGAGTATCCTAACAGGTCTGCCGCCGGTAATGCTGTCTATTATATTCCTAATAATCCTGATTTCAGGTACACAGCACAGGACCTGAAAGATTATTTCGGAAACAAAGACATCGACACTCTGTTACTTATCAATCCTGACAATCCTTCAGGCAACTACATTCCATATTCAGACCTGCTTGATCTGATTGAGTGGACAAAAAAGAACTCCATAAAGTTCATTGTGGATGAGAGTTTTGTGGATTTCACGGAGAACCACTCTGACGCATCCCTGCTTCACAATGACATTCTTACGGCAAATCCGCATCTGACACTCATCAAGTCCATAAGCAAATCATACGGCGTTCCCGGACTGAGACTCGGAATAGCAGCATCGGGCAACACGGCCATGATGGAGAAAATGCGCAAGGAAGTGGCCATCTGGAACATCAACTCATTCGCTGAGTTTTACATGCAGATTTTCAACAAGTATGAAAAAGATTATGTGGAAGCCTGCGACAAGTTCATTGCAGAGAGGGAACTCTTCCTCAACGAGCTTAAGACAATATCGTTCCTAAGGGTCATCCCTTCGCAGGCCAACTATTTCCTCTGCGAGGTTACGGGCAGGTTCACATCCAAGAGACTGACTGAACTGTTGCTTCAGAAATACAACATTCTGATTAAAGACTGCGGCAGCAAAAACGCATTCAGCGGCCGCAACTACATAAGGATTGCCGTCCGTGACAGGAACGACAACCATTATCTTTTCTCAACTCTTCAATCTCTATGAAACTGATTTCTCAGCAACAGATAATAGATCTTGGCATCTCACCCAAGGATTGTATTGATTGGGTTACTGAAAGCTTTAAGCTGAAATATGATAGTATCCTGCCTCATAAGAACAGCCTTAAGCCTTTCGGTGAAGTATTCTACAACACTATGCCGTGTTTTATATCCGAACCCATCAACAGATTCGCGGTGAAAGAAGTCAGCAGATACCCATCAGAGACCCCCTCTTTAAACAGCGAACTGCTTCTCTATGACGGGAAAAACGGTAATCTTCTGGCCCTGATGGACGCCAACTGGATTACGTCAATGAGGACAGGGGCTGTTGCCAGCTTAGCCATCAAATACCTTAAGCCATCCTTTGCAGGCGTTTACTCCTTTATCGGATTGGGAAACACTGCACGTGCTACCCTTCTGTGCCTTCTGGAGTTAATAAAGACTCCTTTTACAGTAGTCCTGATGGAATACAAAGGACAGGAAGAACTATTCATGAAAAGATTTGAACAATACCGGAATATCCATTTTGAAACTGTTTCCAGCCATAATGATCTGGTGTCAAAAGCCGATGTTGTAGTTTCAAGCGTTACAGCTGCTACAGAATTAATAGCACCGGATGAATGCTATAAGGAGGGCTGTCTGGTGGTTCCTATACATACTCGCGGATTTCAAAACTGTGACCTGTTCTTTGATAAGGTTTTTGCTGATGACACCGCACACGTTCACGAGTTCAAATATTTTGACAGATTCAAGAAATTTGATGAATTCAGCAAAGTTCTTCTGGGAGATAATCCCGGAAGAGAAAACGATAAAGAGCGCATCCTGAGCTACAATATAGGTATTGCGCTTCATGATTTGGTTTTTGCTAGCAGAATATACGACATTCTTGAACCAAAAGCGACTGATATTCTTTTCCCTAAAATAAAAGAGAAATTCTGGATTTGAAAAATGCCTGAAGTCAATCAAAAGAGGATAGCAACCAACACCTTGCTGCTTTACCTGAGGATGGTTGTTGTGATGCTGGTGGGGCTTTACACCTCACGAGTCATAATTGATGCCCTGGGTCAGGATCATTTCGGAATTTACGATGCTGTGGGCGGCATAGTACTGATGGTCTCATTCATCAGCACCACGATGTCATCGGCCAGCCAGCGCTACTATTCCTATGAAATGGCAAAGGGCAATCCGGATGAACTGAGAAAAGTATTCAACATCAGCCTGACAGTATTCTTTATTCTGACACTTCTGATTGTCCTGATTGCTGAAACTGCTGGAAATTGGTTCCTCGTGCACAAAATGAATGTGTCAGGTCATCTTGATGCGGCCAAATGGGTGTTCCAGTTCAGCATACTCTCTTTTGCATTACAGATTTTAAGGGTACCGTATCAAGGTATGGTAATTGCCAAAGAGAAAATGAAAGTATTCGCCTATCTGAGTCTATTTGAGGCTTTCGCAATACTCGGAATAGCACTGCTTCTTTCACACACGGCCGATGACAAGAATCACAGACTGATACTCTACGCCGCCATGATGTCTGGCATTCAGTTTATGACATCGGCTTTTTACTGGCTCTATTGCAGACTATTCTACAAAGAGTGCCGGTTCAGATTTATCTTTGACCGTAAAAAATTCCGTGAAATATTCTCTTATGCAGGATGGAACCTGATTGGCTCAAGCGCTGATGTTTTCAAAAGCCAGGGATTGAACATTCTGTTAAACGTATCATTCGGTACTCTGGTCAGTGCCGCAAGAGGTGTTTCCAACAAGGTTTTCAGCACAATAACACAACTCAACAGCAACTTCTTCACCGCTGTACGGCCTCAGCTATACAAGTCATACGCATCCGGTGAGATGGATGACATGCGCAAACTCATCTGTCAGAGTGCACGTTTCTCCTTCTACCTGCTGTTCCTTCTTGCACTGCCCATTCTGCTCGAAACCGATTTCATCCTGCCCATCTGGTTGCGTGGAAGGAACGTTCCCGAGCATGCCTGTATTTTTACACGTCTTATGGTCATTGAAGGTCTTGTGAACAGTTTCACCAGCCCGTTCGCCGCATCCATACAGGCCACAGGAAAAATACGGAACTACCAGTTGACAATAGGCGGCACACTTCTGCTTATCCTGCCTGTCGCTTACATAGGAGTAAGGTATTTAGGATGGCCGCCCGCCTCCGTCTTCATGGTCTCCATAGTGATCTCATTTATCACCCAGTTCCTTCGCTTATGGTTCGTACGCAAACAAGTCGGACTCAGACTGAATATTTTTGCCAGGGAAGTTCTTCTTCCCGTCATTACTGTAGCCGCCATCAGTACAGCCGTTTCCATCACCGTCAAGATTGCCGGAAAACATATGACTGACTGCGCTTATTGGGTGATGCCTGTTGCGGTTATGGCTGCCAGCATGATGATAACTGCAATAGCAGTATATACGGTAGGTGTGACACCGTCCGAACGGAAACACGCGCTGGATATGATTAAGAACTTTCTTGGACGAAACAAACAGAGCCTATGATCGAAAAAGCCATGCAACAGGAGTTACGATCCCTTTACAATCCCGACGGCTCGCGTCTAAGGACCATACAGCTCAATCTGCTTGACATACTGATTGAGTTTGACCGTATATGCCGCAACAACGAGATTCCGTATTGGCTTGATTCAGGCACACTGATAGGTGCTGCCCGCCACGGCGGATTCATACCTTGGGATGACGACCTTGATGTGTGCATACTACGCAAAGACCGCAATAGACTCGTAAAAGCAATGCGTGAAGAATTGCCGTCTCCTTTCACTTGCGAGACCGATCTTCGCTGCTGGCTGAAAATCTTCAACCGTCAGATAACTGTATCCAGAGAAGTGCCTGCTCCCGGTAAATCCGGAAATACTGTTATCAGGAAAGAGAATATTTGGATGGATGTTTTCATTGAAACCAACGGCAACGCCAGGCTGTCCAGGATGATAACAGGTTTCTACGGCCGTTGTTTCCGCCGCAGGTACAGGATTGTTGAAGACGGTACATTGAAGTATCTGGCAGGAGTATGCCTCTATCCTTTTGCGAGCCTGATGGCTTCGGCCGCCCGTTTCTGGGGAAGGGTTTTCCATCCGCAGACATTCATACATGATTTCGGAACTGGATTCTATTCCGAAAGAAAAAAGGACGATATATTCCCTTTACAGGAGATTGAATTTGAGGGACACCTCTTTCCGGCACCATGCAGGACAGCCCACTATCTTGCAAGAATCTACGGAGACTGGAATTCCCTGCCACAAAATATAGAGAACCACAACATTACAGAAATATATGACAAACAACAGTGACAGAGCCCTGGTTATAGGAGGGAGCAGCGGAATAGGACTTGCCATAAGTCTTAATCTGGCATCGTCATGCCGCTCGGTTCTTATCGTTGACAAGACGAACCCCGATGCACCTCTGCCCGAAAACATAACTTTTGCCAAATGTAACCTGCTCTATGAAAGCCCATTCGGGATAGAAGGTTTCGATGATATCAATATCCTCGTGATAACCGCCGGTTTCGGACGTATCGCACCATTCGAGACCTTCGAGCAGAAAGAGATAGAGAATGTCTTCAAGGTAAACACTGTATCATTGACCTGCATTATCCGGCACTTTTATCCCATGATGCTCTCCAGACCTGATTTCCGGTGTGTGGTCATGGGAAGTATCGCAGGACTCATATCATCGCCACTTATTTCACTCTATAGCGCATCCAAATCGGCAGTATGCCGTCTCACGGAAAGCTTGAACATAGAACTTGAGGCATCGGGATCCACATGCCGTATCCTTACCGTAGCCCCGGGCTCAATAAAGGGAACCCGATTCACCGGGGCACCACATACTGACCTTGCACAAACCAAGGATCTGGCAGACGAGATAATCCAGAGGATGGAAAATAGGGAGACTCTCTTTATCCCTGATTTTGAAAAGACCTTCAAGGGCGTAATCGGAAGATATCATGACAACCCTCATGATTTCGGACTCAACAGTCTGAAATACAAACTTGAGACAGGCCGTATGAACATCACTCCACAGCTCAAGACAGGTTATCTGAGCGGAACATTCGACCTCTTCCACATAGGCCATCTCAATCTCTTAAGAAATGCAAGACAGTATTGCGACTATCTTGTTGTGGGCATACACAAGGATGCATCGCATAAAGGAAAAAATACCTTTATCCCGTTTGAAGAACGTTGTGAGATTGTAAAGAACATAAAGTATGTGGACAAAGTAATATCCAGTGAACCTGAGGATGATGACATATACAAAAAAGGTATAGTCAAATATGATTATCTCTTTGTCGGAAGCGATTACAAAGGCAGCGAACGGTTTAACCGTTACGAAGCCTATTTTGCCGATAAACATGTCAAGATAATCTATTTTCCCTATACTAAGGGAACCAGCAGTACCCAGCTCCGCGAAACACTGGATTTAATCAATAACCAAAACGATAAAGATTCCGAATGAAAACCATAGCATACATAATCTGCTATCTGATCTATCCTTTCTCGTTTCTGTTTCCGCGAAGCTCACGGAAGTTCGTGTTCGGAAGTTACAGAGGCTCTTTTGCCGACAACGCAAAATACCTCTTCCTGTACGCTTCCGAAAACGGAGACAAGAACATCAAATACATCTGGCTCTCCACCAACCGAAAGACAGTAAAGAAGGTTCGTGACCTGGGTCTCAGAGCCTACTGGGTCCTTGAACCCCGGGGAGTTTGGCATGCTCTCACCGCAAAATACTGGTTCTTCAACTCTTACACATCGGACATAATGTTCTGTCTTTCCGGCAGGGCGGTCTGCATCAATCTGTGGCATGGAGTAGGAATAAAGAGGATTGAATACAACGCCTCTTCCGGACCTTTGGCCGACAGGTTTAAAAAAAAGAACAAATACGATGTCTTTACCCATCCTGAGTGTTTCCGTAAACCGGACTGGGTATTGTCATCCACTCCGTTCCAGGACCATTTCTTTTCCACATCATTCCGCGTCCCTGCTGACCGATGCCTTGAGATGGGTTATCCCCGGAACAGAATCATTACCGCGTCCCAAGAGGAACGCATCCGTTTCGTGAAGAAATTTGAACCGGAACAGACATTACAACTTATTGCAGCACTCAAGCGGTACGATAAGGTCTTTATCTACATGCCCACCTTCCGCGATTCACAGCTTACCATTTTCACCCAAAGCATGGATCTGGAGAGACTGAACTCGATAATGGCTGCCAAAAACAGCATGCTCATCCTCAAGCCTCATGCCAACGTCAGGCTTACGGAAAATTTCAGCACCCTTTCCAACATCATGCTGGCTTCGCCCGTTATGGACATCTATCCTGTCCTTCCCTATACACATGTCCTTATAACCGACTATTCATCAATCATATATGACTGGTTGCTAATGGACGGAAAGGACGTTATCCTCTACCTGTACGATTATGAGGCTTATGTCAAAGAGCGTGACTTTTTCTATCCGTTTGATGAAAACGTCACAGGATGCAGGGCTGAATCCTTTGAAGAACTATGCAGCCTGATTGAGTCCGGAGACTATTCCATTGATGAGAAAGAACGCCAACAAATATTGGATAAGTTCTGGGGGAACACCGCAATCGCGGACTCTTCAGGAATGATCCTTGAATTTGCAAAAAACCTGAGCAATAGAAAATGATATCGGTAATAATATGCACATATAACCGCGACAAGTACATATACAATGTGCTCAAGAGCATCGCTGACGGGACATTGCCAGCCTCGGAATATGAGATTGTGCTTGTCGATAACAACTGTACCGACAACACTCGCGGTGAGGTGGAACGCTTCCTCCGTGACTGTCCGCAGGTGAGCCTCAGGTACTGCACTGAGACCAGGCAAGGACTCTCCAATGCCCGCAACCGCGGGATAACCGCAGCACATGGTGAGATTCTTGTCTATGTGGACGATGACGCCACCGTCAATCCCCGCTATCTCACCGCCTATGCGGAATGGTTCGCCGCCCATCCCGAGACCGATGCGGCCGGAGGCCCCATAATACCACATTACGAAACAAAGAGCGAGCCTTCATGGATGACCTATTTCATTAAGCGCCTTCTCACCGGCTATCTCTATTTCGGGAAGAAAGCCGGACCTTTCCCCGGTGAGAACTATCCCGGCGGAGGCAATGCCGCTTACCGTAAGAGCGTTTTCGACAGGGTGGGCCTCTACAATGCCGAACTGGGCCGTAACGGCGACAGTCTGGCAGGAGGAGAGGAGAAGGACATATTCGACAAGATGAAACGTCTGGGGATGCAGTTCGTATATCTTCCTGATGCCATCCTCTATCACAGCATACCGGCCTACAAACTTCAGCCGGACTATTTCAACAGACTCACAGTCAGCATAGGTGAGAGCGAGAGAGCCCGCACCCTCCGCATAGACAGGAAAGCCTATAGGAAGCGGCTTCTTTCCGAAGCAAAAAAATGGTGCGCCACCATCGTGCTGTGGCTCTATTATACAGTAACATTCAGAATGGGGCGCGGCAACATGCTCATCCGTTTCCGCTCCAATGTAACCAAAGGACTTACAGGAAAAACCGCACAAACCAAAACCCGCTCATGACAATGGAAAGGATCAAGATATTCACCCGTTCATTCGACCTCAGGCTATACCGCAATGCCAAAGGGCTTTTCGATATGCTTGACGTACCTGTCGTCCGATTGACGGACCAGAGTGCCGACGGCTATTTCTACACCATACTCAAAGATAAAGAGTGCGATATTGCCGTCAACATTGATGAGGATGCCTTTCTCACTGACCCCGATGCCATGTTCCGTCTTATCACTTATGTGGTGGATAACGGTTACGCTAATGCCGGCTGCCCTGACGGAGGCGGATTCTGTCCCCGTGCGGCCAACCCCATAGTTACCAATCCGTTCTTCAACATCCTCAATCTCAAGCTAATCCGCACCAAATATGACAGGAAGGCCATCAAGGAGTTCAACTATAAGGAACATAAAAAAGAGATGACAAAGCTATTCCCAAAGGAGAGACTTGAGACCAAGTATGATTTTGACCGCGTGGATCAGGAACCATATTATCCATTCTTCCTCTGGCTGGCTTATAATTTCAAGACCCTATATCTCCCCTCACAACGGCATGAAGACGGTATGACCACAATATTGAAGGACCTTGACGGCAACATGCTCTGTCTGCACACCTGGTTCGCCCGGTTTTATACCACACCCACCTGGATCGTAAAATTCGTTGATTCCAAACGGGGAATGCAGAAAAAACGCATTGACGCAGTCATAGACCAGGCATACTCCATCCGTGGAATTGAGAGATCCGTTTTCGGATTCTCTGACCGCCTCACATTCATAGGCAACAAGATAATAAGATGGATCATCAAGGTTCCTCAGCGAGTTTCACGCTGGCCTTACAAACTGAAAAAGAAGATCAGCCGCAAACTGAACAAGACAAATTGCAAATGAAAACCAAAAGACTCTATATATACCACCTGCTTGCCTTCCTGACCGTAGCGTTGTGGGGAGTGACATTCATCTCCACCAAGACGCTCATAAATCAGGGGCTTACCCCGGCGCAGATATTCACCATACGGTTTATCATTGCTTACTTGGGGTTACTAACTGTCTGTTTTATACGTGGCGGACGTGACAAAAGGGCGTTCTCACTCTCACTCAGGCATGAACTGCTGTTCGTGGTTATGGGAATATCCGGCGGATCTCTCTATTTCCTCACCGAGAATACAGCCCTGCAACATACCCAGGCCTGTAATGTCTCTTTCATAGTATGCATCGCCCCGCTGCTCACCTTGCTCATGACCCTCTTCATCAAGAGGACGTTCAAAGGAAACATCGCCGATGGCCTTGAAGATGTCCGGGTGGGATTCCCGCTCATTGCCGGTACTGTGCTCGCCATTTCCGGAATGGTGCTGGTAATCTTTGACGGCAACAGCCTGAGCATATCGCCCAAAGGTGACATACTGGCATTCATGGCCGCCCTTTGCTGGGCTTTCTACAGTCAGTTCATGGGGCAGATGACTGACCGCTATGGAACACTCTTCGCCACCCGCAAAGTCTTCTTCTACGGGCTGCTCACCATTGTTCCCGTGCTGCTCCTTGCTGACAACTCCAATCTTGCAGCAGTACGTTTCGACCGCGTTCAGGTGTGGGGAAACCTGCTGTTCCTCTCCACAATAGCGTCACTCTTCTGCTTTGTGCTGTGGAACAGGATTATGCTTGCCATAGGAAACGTTACCGCCACCAACTATGTATATATGAATCCCGTCATAACACTGATAGGGGCCATGCTCATTTTGGACGAGAGAATGACGGTGGCATCGGGCATCGGCTCAGCCATGATATTGGGAGGTGTGATACTGTCGGGTGTCAAGACAAAAGAGAGAACGGAACAGAACAAACAAAAAATATAAATGATGAAAACAATTTCAAGAATTATGATCATGACTGGTGTGCTGGCCATAACCGCCGGCTGCGGACAGAAAAAGAGTGATTTCAAGTATCTGCTTGATGAGTTTGCCGATCTCAAGGTGATGCGATATACCATCCCCGGTTGGGAGGAACTGACTCTGCAGCAGAAAGAATATGCCTACCATCTCGCCGAAGCTGCCAAGTGGGGCCGTGACATACACTGGGACCAGAACTGCAAGTACAATCTGCCCATCCGCCACGTGGTGGAGAACATTCTCGAGAACTACAAGGGTGACCGCAACTCAAAGGAGTTCGGGCAGTTTGTCGTCTATGCCAAGAGACTCTTCTTCGCTAACGGCATACATCATCACTATGCCGAGGACAAGTTCTTCCCGGAGTGCCCGCAGGCATACTTCAGGTCTCTCATGGAGGCTGTAGGCGAGGGTTCCAAGTGCACAGAGCTGCTGGATGTAATCTACAATCCCAACACTCTGCAGCAGCGCCGCTCTACCTCGACAGATGGCGATATAGTGGTGCTCTCAGCCGGTAACTTCTATGAGGGTGTAACCCGTTCCGAAGTTGAAAAATACTACGAATCCATCGAAGACAAGACCGATGAGACTCCCATTGCCTACGGTCTTAACACCAAGGTTACAAAAGACAACGACGGAAATATCGTGGAGATACCCTGGAAGATTGACGGCATGTACGGGCCGGCCATCGCCAAGATATGTGAAGAACTCAAGCTTGCTGCCGCCTGCGCTGAGAACAATATCCAGAAACGTGCCCTCGGCCTGCTCGTCAAATACTACGAGACCGGCGACCTCAAGATTTGGGACGATTTCAATATAGAGTGGGTAAAAGACACCATCGGAACAGTGGATTTCATCAACGGATTCATTGAAGATTACAACGACCCGCTGGGCCGCAAGGGCGCATGGGAAGGTTACGTAAATATCAAGGACCACAAGGCATCAGAGCGTACAGTCATACTGAGCACCAACGCACAATGGTTTGAGGACAACTCGCCAGTTGACACTCGCTTCAAGAAAAAGGAGTGCAAGGGTATCTCGGCCAAGGTGGTCAATGCCGTATGTCTGGCCGGTGATTCATATCCCGCAACACCCATCGGCATCAACCTTCCCAATGCTGACTGGATCCGCAAGATGTACGGCAGCAAGTCTGTGACCATTGCCAATATCACCCATGCATACGATTACGCCGCCCAGGAATCGCCCGCCAGCACTCTCAATGAGTTTGCATGGGACGATGCTGAAAAGGAGTTCTACCGCAAGTGGGGCTCATACGTCGATGAGATACACACTGACCTTCACGAATGTCTTGGTCACGGAAGCGGCCAGCTGCTTCCCGGAGTATCGGCAACAGCTATGGGTGAGTATGCATCGGCCTTGGAAGAGGCCCGCGCTGACCTTTTCGGACTCTACTTCACAGCCGATCCCAAGATGGTTGAACTGGGTATCATGCCCGACAAGGATGCCTACAAGGCCGAATACTCCAACTACATCCGTAACGGCCTCATGGTACAGTTCACCCGCGTGGAGCTGGGCCGTCCCAACACCGAAGCCCACATGCAGAACCGCAAGCTTATAGCCGAATGGTGTTATGAGAAAGGCCGTAAGGACAATGTGATTGAAAAGAAAGTACGTGACGGCAAGACATACTTTGTAGTCAATGACTACGAGAAGCTGCGTGCACTATTTGCCGAGCTGCTGGCAGAGATACAGCGCATCAAGTCAGAGGGTGACTATGAGGCAGGCAAGAACCTCATTGAGACCTATGCCGTAAACATCGACCCCGCCCTGCATAAGGAGGTCAAGAAGCGTTACGAGGCCCTGAACCTGAAGCCCTACGGCGGATTCATCAATCCCGACATAGTACCCGTTGAAAAGAACGGCAAGATTGTGGACTATGAAGTGGTCTATAACGATGACTACCTGAAGCAGCAGCTGGACTACGGCAAGAATTACGGCGCGCTGTAATAGACAAATACGGGAAAGAGGCCGGCTGATTATTCATTGCCGGCCTCTTTTTTCAAACCTTTATCTTATTCCGAATAAGTGGGCTAATTTATCAGATCCCGAACGCCTTCTTTACGGTTTCCACATAATCCAGCTTTTCCCAGGTGAAGAGCTCAACCTCTACTGTCCTGGCAGGCATGTAGTGTGAGGTGAAGACCTTTGTTACAGTCTGGGGTTCGCGGCCCATGTGTCCGTAGGCTGCGGTCTCGCTGTAGATGGGGTTACGCAGCTTGAGCCGGTTCTCTATAGCGTTGGGGCGCATATCGAACAGGCGGTCCACAACCTTTGCTATCTCAGAGTCAGGCATGTTCACGTGGCTGGTGCCGTATGTGTTTACAAAGATGTTGATGGGCTTGGCCACACCTATGGCGTAAGAAACCTGCACCAGCACCTCGTCGGCCACACCTGCGGCAACCAGGTTCTTGGCTATATGGCGTGTGGCGTAAGCTGCCGAGCGGTCCACCTTGCTGGGGTCCTTTCCGCTGAATGCTCCGCCTCCGTGGGCTCCTTTGCCTCCGTATGTATCTACAATGATCTTGCGGCCGGTAAGACCTGTATCTCCGTGAGGTCCGCCTATCACGAACTTGCCGGTAGGATTGACAAAATACTTGATTCCGTCGTTGAAAAGGGCCTTTACCTTACTTGAGGTGATGGTGCTGATAACACGGGGAATAAGTATGTTCTTTACATCTGATTCTATCTGCTCCAGCATACGGCGGTCAGCCTCAAGCTGAGCCTCGACTGTTGCGCTCTCAGGGGCGATGAACTCATCGTGCTGGGTAGAAACCACTATTGTGTCTATGCGTACGGGTTTGCCGTTGTCATTGTACTCAACCGTCACCTGGCTCTTGGAGTCGGGACGCAGATAGGTCATAACCTTGCCCTCACGGCGGATTTCGGCCAGAACGCGCAGAATGCGGTGGGAGAGAGCCAAAGATACAGGCATATACTCCTCAGTCTCGTTTGTGGCATAGCCGAACATCATTCCCTGGTCGCCGGCACCCTGATTCTCAGGGTCCTCGCGCTCCACACCGCGGTTTATGTCGGCACTCTGCTCATGTATTGCGCTCAACACACCGCATGATTCACCGTCAAACTTGTACTCGGAGCGGGTGTAGCCAATACGGTTGATAACGCGGCGGGCGGTCTCCTGCAGGTCAATGTAAGCATTTGACTTGACCTCGCCGGCCAGAACCACCTGACCGGTGGTGACAAGCGTTTCACATGCAACCTTTGACTCGGGATCAAAGGCCAGAAGTTCGTCAACGACGGCGTCGGAAATCTGGTCCGCCACCTTGTCCGGGTGTCCCTCGGACACCGATTCGGATGTGAATAAATAAGCCATCTATATAAAAATAAAAGTCCCTGTGCCTGTATGGACAAAGGGGCTGCAACCGGTCTTATGCAAAACGTGTTAAAAGATTGACTTTTAGCATTTTTTTGTGTGGTTGCAAGCTGTCTGGAACCCGGAGGCTCTCAAATCTTTCCACATTGTCCGCTGCAAAGGTAATGCTTTTGAGCCAAACATGTAGCTGTTTGCTGAAAAAACAGATTCTTTATTTTGAAAAATCAGCGAAAAAATTTGGCTGATATAATTATTGTTATTTTCTTTGTGACGAAAACAATTCGTCATCTCATTAGGAAAAGATATTCTATTATGGCGTTAAAATACTAAAGAAAAGGAAATTAAACAACCTTAAACTAATTCATTAATTATAGATTTATGAGAAGACTGACAAAAAAGGAGAGAATCATTATGGAGTTATACTGGACTTACGGCCCAATGTTCATACGGGAACTGCAGGACCGCTATCCGGAACCAAAACCCACTTTCAGTACACTATCCAATCAGGTACGTACCCTTCAGGCCGACGGCTTCATGAGTCATTACGCCTATGGAAGCAACTTCCAGTATTATCCTGCCATTACCAAGGAAGATTACTGCAAGTCTGGAATCCACAATCTTGTTGATGAATATTTCAGCAGCTCGTACGCTAATGTGGTATTATCGTTCGTAAAGGATGAGAAACTATCCGTAAAGGAGCTGGAATCCATCATTGAAATCATTAAGAACAACCAGAGGAAATGAGCATTTTCCTGACATATATAATAAAAGTGTCGCTACTTACGGCAGCATTTGTACTGCTGTACAACCTGCTTCTGAGGCGTGACACATCCTATGGCAAAAACAGGAAAACCCTGCTCTTGTCACTCGTCTTGTCGTATATTCTGCCTCTCTGTGTGATAACCATTCACAGGCCTATTCCAGAACCGATGCCGGAGACTACTTCAACCAACAATTCACGGACAGGAACAGAGGCTTACTATGCACACACCAATACCAACCCGGAAGACACGGAAGCTTTGACTTCGGAGGAGAATAATCTGTGGAACGTAACGGTTCTATTTATATATCTGACGGGAATAACAATAATCGTGTCATCACGTCTCCACTCAGTACGCAAAGTCATAAAGATCATAAGGAACGGGAAGATATCCAGAAAAGAACCAGATTACACAGTCATTACTTCATCGGGAATCACAATGCCTTTCAACTGGATGAAATACATAGTCATACCTGAAACCATTAAAGGAGAACAATTAAAAGAGGATTCCAATCCTGAAATATCATGGAAAAGAGCAGTGATAAGCCATGAAATCTCACACGCGAGGCATCATCATTCGCATGAAATGCTAATAACCGATATCCTGTCCGTATTCCAATGGTTCAATCCTGCTGTCTGGGTATTGAGAAGGAATCTTAGTGACATCCATGAGTTTCAGGCCGATGCCGATGTCCTGGACAGCGGATATGACCTGGTCCGTTACCAGCAGCATCTGTTTGATTCAGTGGTAAAGAGGAGAAAAACATCTGTTACTACAGGTTTCGGGGAGAGCAGTCTCAAAGCAAGGATGATCATGATGAGCCTTCCACATCCTAAAAAGGGACACCTTATAAAGTATATCTACGTTCCTTTGCTTACAGTTATCTCCATTGGTCTTATGTCCAATGTGGTATATGACAGGACGAAAGATGCTGATATAAACGGATGGCATGAAGGATACAGTTTCAGCATCATCAATAATGTGGCTGTACTGACGGGATATGACACAAGTATGGCCGAAACATTGGGATCTATTCCTGAAAAAGTCGAATATGAAGGTAAAAAATATACAGTAAGGGTTATCGGTCCAGCAGCATTAAGCGGAACAGGATTACGTAATATTGTTATACCCGAAGGCATCACAGAGATTTCAGCACAGGCTTTCGCCTGGAGCGGGAATCTGGAAAGTGTCACCATTCCATCGACAGTAAGCGTAATGGGAACTAAGGCATTTGACAAATGCGTAAACCTGAAGTCCGTCTATATAAATGATGGGCCTAAGAGGCTTCCTGACGGATTATTCCTTGACTGCAGAAACCTGGAATCAGTCAGGCTTCCCTCCACTCTGGAAACCATCGGCGACGGAGCTTTCTCAGACTGCCGTAACCTGAAGGAAATCACATTTCCACGGAAACTCAAGAGAATAGGCAACGAGGCTTTCTTCCGTTGCGTCAGACTAACGTCCATACAGCTACCCAAGAGATTAAAAAACATTGGTGAAGGGGCATTCTATGGATGCCGTTCATTGGATGCTGAAAACTAACGTTAAAAACAAGTGTCTATGAAATACAGATTATTATTTGCCACAGTATTAACAACTGCCACAATAAGCGTTTCGGCCCAACGTCCCAAAGGGGAAGTAACAAAATACGAGACTGCATATAACAAAGTCTTTGTAGTTGGTGACACCCAGGGAATACACAAACTTAACGGCGATACGTTAGTAGGGAACAAGCCGTATTCACTTACGGCAGTCCTTCTGGACACTGACGGCAATCCCTTGAGAACCGAAACATACACCGATCACGAACTCTACATAGCAGGAGAAACTGTAAAATGGACAAAAGAAAGTATTACCCAAACTGCCGTTTTTGATATGAATGTAAAAGAACCGGTCGAATGGACTGATTATGTATATCAGGACGGGAAAAAGATCAGTGAAACCACTGATGGTAATTCTCCTCTCACCCAAACCAAAAACATAAAGTACGAGTATAACAATGACGGTTCAATCAAGACCGCAATTTCTTCAACAGGTATGCTCGGCATTACGGAACGTATGGATTATTACTGCCATAACGGCAGGATTGACAGTATTGAAATATCTTATTTCAACCAATTGGGTGTTGAGGTAACTGCCACTTATTCAAAAGTCCCCGGGGCGTCGGCCAGTAGCACAACAGTAAGTTGGGAACCCGCATCAACGACAATTAAACGAGAAAAAAGATATTACCGTTATTCTCCTGACGGTAGTTACCGGATACTTTTCAAAAACGACGGAACAGGAAAGGCTGAGTATTATGATTCAAGAAACATACTGCTCCGGACTGTAATGCCCGACGGCAGGGAATACCGGAACCTGTACAACACTCAAGGCGATCCGCTTATGATCCATGTTGTGGAACGCTTTAACGTCAGAAGCACCAAATATGACTCATATTTGTATGACGCCCACAACAACTGGTCCATGCGCCGGGTGTTTGAATCCGACAATGATGGTTATCTTATACCTGACCGTATAGAAAACCGCCGCTACAGCTATCGAGACGGTGAAAGCTATGAATCATTTGCCTTCAAGACGCAACCCAAGCTGGAACCCTGGTACATCTATGATATGAACGGAGGCCTCATTGTCCAACATTCCAAACGTTTTCCGGGAGAAGAACAGCATAACATTGATGAAGCTACTCTTAACAGATTGAAATCGCTCCCGGATATTATGATCGATGAGAACGGAAAAATAACATTAGAGGGGCATCCCGCCGTAATAATCAAGATAAATTTGGAACATTAATTAGAGCTTCAACAAACTCATTTAGCTGTATACACAATTATCCTATTGTTAACGAATTAAATTTGCTGATGGACGATTTTAGCTCGTTTAAAAATCAAAATTACTAACTACTATTTTAACTTTAAATACACTCATTATGAAAAAGTTTATGAAGGAACAATACGTATATAGAAGCCTTTCTTTAGCATTAATAACCCTATTCCTTTTTATGAATTCCTGTAAAGAAGAAGACAAGGTATCTACAGATGTTATTGATGCTATTAATACTCATAACGTAACAGCTTTTACCGCAACAGTTTCAGGAACAATCACTGGATTGTCATACGAGGAACTTAATAACGGTAGATGCGGTGTTATATATACTGAATCCATAGATGATGCTCAAACCATATTTAACTCTTGGAAAAATTATAGTAATAATGATCTGTGTAAAAATATAGGAAAAACAATAATCAAAACTGATGGAACGATTGAAGCTCAAATAACAGAATTAACACCTGAAACAGACTATGCGTATTGTTTATTCTTTGAATCATTAAACGGCAAGACGCGAAAAACGGGCAAAATAGGGAACTTGACTACCGGGTCTTTTAAACCCACTTTCCAAACTCCATACACAGATAATATCCGCTATTATGATTTTACCTTGAATGGAGGTATTATAATGTCTCCAACCGACATAAAATATTGTGAATATTATGTTCTCGTTTCTGAAAGTCAAGATATGGAAAAATACATTCAAAAAGAAATTGAAACTATTAATGATGATGGTACATTTATCTTAAAGATCGGCAACCTGACTAATGGAACCAAATATTATTACAAAACTTGCATTAAAATTAAAAACACAGGAGAATATCTGTTTAGTGAACCTTACTCTGTAAGCACAAAGAGTTTTGATGAGATGGCAGTCGATCTTGGACTGAGTGTAAAATGGGCATCATGTGATTTTGGAGCACAGTCTCCAGAGGAAGAAGGAACGTGTTATGCATGGGGAGCATTAACTCAGAATAAAAAAG
>JAFZKR010000008.1 GCA_017551845.1 Bacteroidaceae bacterium | reverse complement strand
TTTCTCCCCTACGTCTCATCCTGTGTGCGAATTCAAAATCCTCCTCACCGAAAAAGAACCGCTCGGTAAGCAACTTGCAACCTGTTTCAACAAGCGATGAATCGACAAATAAAGCACAACCGGAAATAAAAGATACCTTTATCGGTTTTCGTGATTCCAATACATCAGTAGAAGAATTCTTATAAAATGGTTTGCGTGTACCGAATGACAGATGTGCGCCACATGACCATATTCTGTTCCGATCTGACCAATAGCACACCATCGGGCCAAGAATCCTGATATCAGGACATTGTTCCCTGTACTCATTAAGCTTGACAAGGAAATCCTGTTCAACAACCGTATCATTATTCAGAAGCAAATACGAGTCCGGATTGAATCTTCCGGCATACTCTATGGCCTTGTTATTGCCTGCGGCAAATCCCCAGTTACGACCAAGTGGCAACAGTTCAACCTTAATTGACAACTCCGGAATGACTTGTTTTATCCTTTCAAGACTGTTATCCGTAGAGCCATTGTCAGCGACAACCACCATAAAACTGCCATGTGCCTTATCCAAGGACTCAAGACAATCAATGGTGTCATCAGCACCATTCCAGTTTATCAGGATAATTGCCGTCATACTTCAATCCGTTGTGCTACTGTGAAACTCTTGTCAACCAGAACACGATCTGTAAGATAGAGCAAAAATATCATTACAGGTATCTCGATGATGTCAAGGTGGAAAAAATAGAATTCAAACCATCCCATGGCCAGCAAAGCACAGAAATAGTAGAAGACAGTGTTGAGATATATGTTCCTGTATCTCAATGTCATCATTTTAAGAAAATAGCTGAAAAAACCCAACCCGAAGGAATAAAGACAGAACTGCAGATGGTTGGTATAAATATAAAGTGTGCCGAAAACAGTCCGGACATTGGTCAGACTGATGCCAGTGAAATGAAATGTAGGATTGACCGGTGAGAGTATCTCTCCGCTACCATTAATCTGATTTATGATATTGATGAATGGAGTCCATATTACCTCAAATGAACCACGGTCAGGGAATCCCAACTGCATGTCCATGCTAAGTCCCAAAGTTCCGCTGGAAAAATAGTGGACAAAACGCTGGAAAATCCACAGTATGATTTTGTCATTAACCTCCATCTTGTTCACCACTACTATTGCCAGAAGGAACGTAATAAAGAAAACACCCACAGCACTAAGCAACAATATACTTAGAAACCTGGCCGTGATTTTCATCTTTCCCGCTGCAAGACGCAGCATGACACCGGTCACGCAAGGTATGATCATGGTGCCTTTCACCATGTTGATTACATTTACCACAAACAGAGCAATGATGAATAGCCATAACCATCTGTGATTCCGGTCAAGATAGTATATATACAGCATCAACATTACACTGCAAAAGCGTTTCAGGTGACCCCAGAAACCGAAACCGGCAAACTCCTCGGCAAATTCGTCAGAACCTATAAGATAATGCGAGCTCCTGACGGTTGATAAAAGTCTGTACGAAAACATAAGTATCAGGACCATTCCGATAATAATAAAGATTCTGGGAATCGGTCCTTCCGTTATTTCGGTGCCCGTTTCGTATGAAGAGAAACACCTGCGTGCTTGTCCTGCAAAAATGAAATCAGGAGCCGCAAAACACAACAGCCCCACATTCCAGATTAAAATGCTAGGATAGTAAAAATCCACGAATCCCGCATTGCCGGCCATTGCAATGGATATGAATAATACGGCAATATATGGCAACATCAGGAATGAAAGCGGTGTGAAAAGGGTTTTCCAAGCCTTGTGTTCCAGAAAAATCAGAACACTTGCCTCAACAATCAGAGTCAGGACTATCAGGAAACCCATCGCATATTATCCTTTCAGAACACCTTCCTTGACCATCAGCCAGGCTGCGGTTCCGAAGAACGCCAAAAACACATAGAGCAAGCCCATCATCATCTTCTTGGGATGTGATGCCTTGAACGGTACTACAGGCGGTTGCATAAGCACGCATACCGGAGTCTTCTCCTGAACCTTGGCCTTAGCCATCTCATATTGTGAGGCAAGCTGATTATAAACATCGTATGCGAGATTCATCTCATTGGAAAGTCTCTCCTGCTCAACCTGATACTGCATTTTGACCAATCCCTGATGCTGGTCCGTGTATTTTGCATATTCCTGCTGAGCATTATAATACTTCTGCTTTGCATCATTAAAAAGTTCACCGATATATTCAAGGTCCTTGCGTGCCTTGGCTGAACGGTAATCTACAATATACTTCTGGAGATTATCCGATACAGCCTGTACCACCTGAGCAGCTATTTCAGGATCCTGCATAGTGACATTCAGAGTAATCACGTTGGTGCCCTTGTCCACATTCACACTGATCTTTTTGTCCAAGGATTTCATTGCAAGCTGCTGTCGGCGGGTAAGTTTCCGGCTGTCAATGCCTGGAGAAGGAACAATAGTATCCGCCGGATTACTCTGAAGCCTTGCCTTAACACGTCCGGGAGTACCCAATATATAGGACCACCATGGTACACGCTGGCAGTTGCGCAAATAGTCGTATAACAGAAGATTTACGGGCTCCTTACGATATGTACCTGATACTCTCATAGACATAAGTTCACTCAGGAAAGGCGTTGAACTTACAATCTGCGGATACAGTTCAGGATAAAGCGCATCCTCGCCGGAAAGGTTGATATCCACACCTGCCAGAGATGCGAGACTGCCAAGTCCGCCCGATAGGCCTGAAGAACCTGACAGTTCCGGTGCAAGCACCACTGTCGATGTATATTCCTTGGGAATGCTGTAAGCCACTATTATAGCCACAATACCTCCATAGATACAGTTGGCTATCAGCCTCTTTCTATGATCCCAAAGCATCACTAAAAGGGATGTGAAATCTATATCGCGGAATTTTTTTTCTTCAGCCATGTCGGTTAATTATTTCAAAAGGTTGATGAGTGCCAGTACCACCGTAGCAAGCGAGGCCGAAGTTGAACTCAGACTAAGTATTTCGGTAGTGGTCATTCCCTCACGTTTCTGTTTGGATGGAACAATTATCTCACAACCAGGCTGGATGAGTTTCGAAGATGACTTACGCCCCCTTGACACGGAACCGTTCATATAGACTACATAGCATTTGTTCTTCATTGCTTTCTGAGTGAATCCACCAGCCTTGTCGATATAATACGAAAGGCTCTTGCCTTTGATATAAGGAGTAGTGTTGGAAAACATCACCTCTCCGTTTATCTTGACAGTGTTGGTGAAAGGCGGAATGATAATACGGTCACCGTCACGCAGGACGATATCAGCCTCTCCACCAGGTTTATCCACAGCATCCTGCAGATTTATTCCAACATCGAAAGTGGTTGATTCCATCAGCTTCTCAAGTGTTTTTGCCAAAGCAACTGAATCATTAGCCGACAAAGTCTCCACGGTCTTACGCATCCTGACCCGCTCCTCGTCGGTCATCCTGCGCTCAAGACGGGCACCTGCCGGATAAGCCTGATTGCTAAACATACCGGCACGTGCTACTATGTCACTAAGCCGTTCATTATTCGTTGAGAGTGAATAGAAGCCGGGGAACACCACTTCGCCCTCAACCATGACTCGCCTATTCAGAGCATATCCCGGACTCCGACGTACATAGACCTCGTCGTAAGGCAGGAGCTTGAAATCGTTGTCAATGACTGACAGGTTCTCATCTATGCTGAAAGAGAAAGTTTCCGATAACTCATCACTCTTCTCTACAGCGTTCTTGTCGCTTTTGCGACGCACCACATCCACCTTTGACACCGAAGCTGTCTCCTTCAAGCCACCGGCTTGGAGTATAAGATCCTCTATGGCTGTATTATCAGCATACCGGTACTCTCCAGGGAACAGGATTTCACCGTATATGCTCACAGTTTTTATTTCACCTATGTCAAACAGACTCGGAATGAACAGGATATCATTATTTCTGAGAGGGATGTCGGCCACTCCGCCGTTGGTCAACCCTTTGAGGTCTATCGACAGATTATCCAATGTCTTGTCCGGATTGGTACGACTCAACAGAGCTCTCGTGGGAAATGCCTCCTCGCGCAATCCTCCTGCAGCATCAATCAACTCAAGTACCGTGGAGATACCGGAACCTATCTGGAACTGTCCGGGACGGAAAACAGCACCCCTCACCTCTACCATATTGGAGAATGTCACCTGAATTGAGTCCACATAGAGGGAATCGCCGTCGGCAAGCAGGAAACCATCCTGCTGATCTTTTGTCAGCGTGAATATCTCACGCTGGACATCACCCATACGGATAAGACGTATGTCCTTCTTATAAGCATCGGATTCAAGTCCGCCGGCATATTCGAGCAGCGTAGAGACGGTCTCTCCGCTTTTCATCTCGTAGAACATAGGACGCCTGACACGACCGCTTATGTTTACAAGCATGGAATGAGAGGACACCATCACTACATCATTGTCATCCAGTCTTATATCATCCTTGAGAACTCCGTTAAGCAGATAGTCGTAAAGGTCTACCTTGGCTATTTCCTTGTTGTTACGATAGAGCTTGACATCACGCAGAGAACCGATTTCCGTAACACCTCCCGCCATGTACAATGCATTGAAAAGGGTGGCAAAAGATGACATCACATAGGTTCCCGGATTTTCAACTTCACCAAGGACATTAACCTGTATGGAACGTGCCTGACCTAATGAGAGCTTGATGTTGGAACTTGCATTATCCTTGTCCAGTCCGGAATATATCTGACTCAACTCCTTCTTTATATATCTGTCGGCAGCCTGGATAGTAAGTCCGTTCAGATAGACCGGTCCTATACCTTCTACAATTATGTTACCGTCAGGTGAAATAATCTCACGTATGGTATTCTGGGATGCACCCCACACATCAATGATTACTTCGTCGCCCGGTCCCAGACGATAGTTCTGCGGAGTGGGAAGGTTCATGCTCGGCTCGAAAGAAAGATTCTTGTTACTGAACACGCTGTGGCCCCATATCTCCTTGCGATACGGGAACAGTTGCTGCCTGAGTAGCTCCAAGGAATCTGTGAACAGGAACATTGACTCGTCATACATCCGCTGAAGCATCTCTGCATCAGTTCCTCTGTTCATTCCGCTGTTATCCTGTACGAAATTGAGAGTCTGATCGCTGTTCCTCGTCCTTTGCTGATTTGAACTGTTACCAGTGGAAACAGTATTCCCGAGCACTCCGGTAGCCTTCTGCTTCTCATACTTGTCACGCATACTCTGGAGTTGACTTAAAGAAACTCCTCTGCGGCTCAGATTATATACAATCTGTTCTTGAGACATGCCTTTTTCCTGCTGCTCAAGAACATATTGAATGATTCTGTCTTCTGTCATCTGTGCCCATGAAGATACCGATGAGGCAAACATGAGCAAAACCAAAATGAGTGATTTTCTCATAAAAGGAGGGGAATTAGAATCTTTTAAAATTTTTTTCCGCTGAACACTGAAAAAACGGTATTGAAGATAATCTTCAAATCCAGTAACAGGGAGCGGTTGTCCAGATAGTCAAGATCATACTCAAGCCTCTTGAGCATCTTATCCATTGTGTCTGTATAACCGTTGTAAATCGTAGCGTATGAAGTAACCCCGGGACGCATGAGATAGATGTAGCGGTAATCATCAGTCTCGCGGTTGATCTGGTCAATGAAATACTGCCTTTCCGGCCTGGGCCCAACAAACGACATGTCACCTTTAAGAACATTCCACAGTTGGGGCAGTTCATCAAGATGGTGGGAACGGAGGAAACGGCCGAATGGAGTAAGATACTTGTTGCGCTCAACTTCAAGACGCGGAATACCGTCATCCTCAGCATTGGTCCACATTGTCCTGAACTTGTATATCATGAAAGGTTTACCCCTGTATCCTATGCGCTCCTGCTTGAAAATGACAGGCCCGTTGCTGAACAACAGAATTACCGAAAAAACAATAAGAAGAGGCGAAAAAACAATGATTCCGATGATTGAAAACAATATGTCAAACCCCCTTTTTATTGCCAATTGGAAACCGTCCATTGCATCATAATGCTCCAGTTTACGGAGGGGAGCTGAATATCTGTTTATATTATAATTCAACATTTTGTCTCACTTTAAATTATTAACGCAACGCGCGTGATGATATTGTGTAAGCATCCAAAAAAAGATAAAATGCAATCTTTATCGCCCAAAAACACTATTTTTGCAGCGGGTAAAACCGCACTCCGTTACTTACGGCCTGCAAAGATAGTGACTAACGTTAAGATATCCTAATATAATTATGAAAGCGTATGTTTTTCCGGGCCAAGGTGCCCAATTTTCCGGAATGGGAAAGGACATTTACGAACAGAATAGTCTTGTAAGAGACCTCTTTAATGAGGCTGACTCAATACTTGGATTCAAAATCACTGAAATAATGTTCAACGGCAGCGAGGAGGATCTCCGTCGTACTGATATTACCCAGCCTGCCGTTTTTATTCACTCGGTGGCAGTGGCCATGTCACTTTCCGAAAATTTTCACCCCGATATGGTGGCAGGACACTCTCTCGGTGAGTTTTCTGCCCTTGTGGCATCTGGTGCCCTCTCCTTTGAAAACGGTTTGAAGCTCGTTTCACAGCGTGCATGTGCTATGCAGAAAGCCTGTGAGAAAATACCGGGAACAATGGCGGCAATCATCGGATTGTCCGATGAAAAAATTGAAGAGATATGCACTCAACTCAACGAAAAAGGTCTTGTGGTGGTTCCCGCTAATTACAACAGTCCGGGACAAATAGTAATATCAGGATCCAAGGAGGCTATTGCAACTGCATGTCCCCTCATGCAGGAGGCTGGAGCCAAGCGTGCCCTACCGTTAACTGTAGGTGGAGCTTTCCACTCTCCTCTCATGACACCAGCTAAGGACGAACTTGAAAAAGCTATCAGTGAGACTGTCTTCAACAAGCCTGTATGCCCTATCTACCAGAATGTTGACGCCAAGCCTCATACTGATCCTGAGGAGATACGCCGGAATCTTGTAACCCAACTTAATTCACCCGTCCGCTGGACACAAAGTATCTTGAACATGATTGCCGATGGAGCAACGGAGTTTATTGAGTGCGGACCCGGTACCGTACTCACCAATCTCATAAAGAGAATACAGAAATAAGACAACCTTTCACAACGGACGGTCATTTCCACAAAATGGCCGTCCTTATTTCATCGCATGAGAGATGGACAAGAAAGTTATCTATCAAGTTTTCACCAGGCTATGTTGTAACAGCACACTGAATCCTGTACCTTGTGGCTCAATCCGTCAAAACGGATGCGGCAAGATGAACAGCTACACCACCACTGTTCTCAAAGAGCTCAAGTCAATGGGTATAACCCATATCTGGTTTACCGGACTAATCGCCCATGCCTCACGCACCGGTTACAGCAAATTCGGTATCCCTGTATCCCATCACTCTACGGTCAAAGGCGAAGCCGGTTCGCCTTATGCCATCCGCGACTATTACGACATTGATCCTGACCTTGCCGAATCGGTTCCCGACAGGATGAACGAGTTCCTGGAACTGGTCCGGAGAGTCCATGAATCAGGCATGAAATTCATAATGGATTTCGTACCCAATCACGTAGCTCGTGAATACCGGTCAGTTTCCCGTCCGGAAGGTGTTTCTGACCTTGGGGAAAACGATGACTCCACTCTTCCTTTCAGCCCCATGAACAATTTCTACTATTTACCCGGACAAACTCTTGCAGGCGAGATTGACTGGGGTGACTATCAGGAATTTCCCGCCAAAGCGACAGGCAATAACAGATTTTCCTCAACTCCTTCCCAGTCAGATTGGTATGAAACAGTGAAACTTAATTACGGAGTAGATTATTCTGGCTCCGGCAACAACTGTTTCAGCCCTATCCCCGACACATGGCTGAAGATGCGTGACATATTGGACTTCTGGGCCTCTAAGGAGATTGACGCATTCAGATGTGACATGGCCGAGATGGTACCGGTGGAATTCTGGCATTGGGCTATCATGTCAGTAAAGGAAAAACATCCGGGAACAGAGTTCATTGCCGAAATATATAACCCCGGTTCGTACCCGGCATACGTCAAACACGGCGGATTTGACTATATATATGATAAGGTGGGACTCTATGACACTCTGCGTGCTGTTACCACGGGTCGTCAGTCGGCAACCGACATCACCCGTTGCTGGCAGCAGACAGGCGAAAACGGAATCCACATGCTTCACTTCATGGAGAACCACGATGAACAACGTATCGCATCGGATTTCTTTGCCGGAGATGCTCTCAAGGGACGGGCTCCCATGATTGTATCGGCACTTATGGACAATTGTCCGGTCATGGTTTATGCAGGTCAGGAGATTGGTGAAAGAGGAATGGACAGCGAGGGATTCAGCGGTAAAGACGGACGTACTACAATATTCGACTACTGGTCTCCCGATAAGCTCCGCAGGCTATACAATAACGGCAAATGGGACAATTCACTGCTTACGGCAGAAGAGATAGAGCTCAAACGTTTCTACTCCACCCTCTTGAATATCTGCAACTCCGAAAATTCAATCTCTAATGGCAGGTTCTTTGACCTCATGTACGTCAATCCGCTGTCAGAGAGTTTTAATCCGCATCGGCAATACGCATTCCTCCGCAGTGACGGAAGGAGTGCTGTACTTGTAGTGGTTAATTTCAGCGAAAAACCGCTCCAATCTACTGTAATCATACCACGGCATGCATTTGATTACTTGAATCTTACAGAGAAACGCGGCTGTACTTTCACCGACCTTCTTTCCGGTCAGACAATGAAGGCCGACCTTTACGCCGACCTCCCGTTAAGATTCATTGTACCGGCACTCTCAGGTGTCGTTCTCAAGTGGATTATCTGACAAAATACTTTCGCCCGTTACGTATAACTATTCCGCCGGGGAGCCAATAATCAGCATAGGATGACCTGCTGTCAGTAACATTTGATTCAACACCGGCCACATAACCGTTTTTGCCGTAATATCCGGTAATGATTGCATCCTTAAGGTCAGGCTGGCTCCATTCCGGGACGCTTCTTGACTTCTTGTCCGACAAACCCATCCAATAGAACGTGGCTATCTTTTTCTTCTTGGCCTGTTGGACGAAATATTTGCAATAATCAAGGAATTGTGAATACCTCGAATCGGTTTGGACATCAATTTCATCGCTGTCCAAAGTACCCCATTCACCTATGATTACAGGTATTCCATTCCAGACGAAACGTTCACGATAATCATTCAACAGATTGTTTGCCTGTGTTTTTGCACCACTGATATTATCAAGATAAATATAGTGGTGAACTTCAAGAATCAGGTGCTCTTTATCCGGATCCTCAGGATCATCCGGTATTACAAGACTGGTAAACGGCTCCTTATCATGATCACCGCTTCCGGCACAGCTGCTGGCAGCATAATCATTGATAACCAGATTGCGGGTCCTGTTGTTTCCTCCTGTGGCACGAACTGCATTCACAAATGTCTGAGCAAAACTGTTGACCGCATCGTAAGCCGATGTAGCTATTTTCTTGTCATATCCGCCTTCACTCTTAGACGATGGATAACCCCACGAACCTAAGGGGTCCAAAATCTCATTGTATGACTCGAAAAGCAGCAGACTGTCATAATCACGGAACTCATTTGCTATCTGAGTCCACAAGGAGTCATATCTGACTTTATTCTCCTCAAAACTACTCTTGTCGGCCACCACCCAAGCCACATCGCTAGCTCCTGTATCATGATGCACATTAAGTATGCAGTACATACCCTGACTGACAACATAATCCACAACCTCATGAACACGTTTCATCCAGGCATCATCGACCTTCATTCCCAAAGGGTTCTTCTCCTTGTCCCATACAAGGCTGTTGGCGTTAGTCTTCAAGCCCATGTGAGGGTACCACGTTACCGGTACTCTTATTGCGTTGAATCCCGCCTCCTTCAGCATTACGAAAAGTTCCGGTTCTGTCACAGGCTGTCCCCAGGCTGTCTCATAATCCGAAGTCTTCCTGCCGGTCCATCGTTCAATCCACATATTGGTGGTTTTTCCGGAGTGCGCATCCAAAGTATTGCCCAGGTTCCAACCCACTCTCATATTATTGACAGCATCCTGGGCCTTCTCAAACTCTTGGGCCTGAACAGGCAGCAGCAATACGCTGAGGCAACCCAATAATATAGTCCTTCTCATTTCCAAATCTATTTGTACTATTAAACAATTCGAAACGAAGCGACCAAGTCCCCTCCGGGGATTTAGGGGGTATA